>JBJKXM010000011.1:0-14858 GCA_045561575.1 Flavobacteriales bacterium | reverse complement strand
GGAGCTTACGTTTTTGCTAGAATTGCATTAAGAGTTGATACAGCTGGAGCATCTTGGTTAACTGCTGGTGGATTTGGTGTATACTACCCAACTCTACAAGTTAACAAGTTTGGTCTACAGTCTGGAGAGTCTTATAGAGCTCAAGGTAGAACTTTCTGTGATCCTAACATTACTTCTTACCGTTCATGGTGGACAAGTCCAATATTCTGGACTCAGCCAGGAACACTTCCAATTAGAGGTGAAGGAGGAACAACTATCAATAACTTAGATGTTTACCCTAACCCATCTAGAGATATATTCAATGTAACATTTGTTGCAGAGGATGTACAAGATCTAGAAGTTAGAGTAATCAACGTAGTTGGAGAAGTTGTATATACAGAAGCTTTAGAGCAGTTTGTTGGTGAGTACACTAAGCAAATTGATCTAACTGATAATTCTAAAGGAGTTTACTTCTTAGAAATCACAACTAACGCAGGTGTGGTTAATAAGAAATTAATTATCCAATAGTATAATTAGTTAAGCTTAAAACTGAAGAAGCCCGAACATTTGTTCGGGCTTCTTTTTTTTATCATTTTTTTTAAAAATTATATTATTGTATAGTTGAAAAAATCTAGTAAGTCTTTTTCTTTTGCTAATATAGAATTGATAGATTGAATTTGATCATTTGATAATGAATCTATACTTTTTTGATTTAAATTAGTTATTCCCATTTCTTTTTTCTCAAGCATATTATGAGCATTAAATTTTAAATTAATATTAATGTCATTTAGCTCGGCTAAGAAACCAACAATCTTTTCTTTTGTTTGATTTGGATTATCTGTTAGTTCTTCATAGCTAATAAGTAAGCTATTTTCTAATTTTTCTAAATTATCTTTTTGAAAATTTAAATAAGTAATATATTTTTTTGTTGCATCTAATATATCAGTTTGGTATCTTCTAATATTACTTTGAATTTGAGCATATGGATTTCTTGTTAAGCATATATATTTGCTGTTTTCAAAAACTTGATTGATATTTTCTGCTCTACAAATATTGGGAGGGCTTTTTTCCAAAAGAATCTCTTTTGATCTGTCCCAGTATTTATGCCAAATATTTTTAATCCTTATCCAATCAATTTCTTTATTTGGATCCCATCTATCCTCGGTAAATAATAATTTATGTACCTGTGGTAGATGTTGACCTTCTTTTAAGCCAATATTATTATTACATGAAACATTCTTAGATGATGATAAAATTTCTGTTAAAAGAGTTGAGCCACAAAAGGGAGGGCTTAAAATAAATAAATATTGATTTTTGTTTTTTGCGAAAAAGAAGTTTTTTATTGAATTCTTTTTTGATAATGCAAAGAAGTAGATTTTTCTTTTTTTTGAATCAAGTTTATTTACATAATTCATACTTCAAAAGTACAAAACCTTTTTTTAGATTAATTTTTATAAATTTATAGACAACAACACTCAAAAACATATTATGCATAAATCAATACTAATTTTAACTTTTTCACTTTTTACTTTTTTTTCTTTTTCTCAAATTACAGTTACTAACGCTGATTTGATGATAGTAGGAGATGAATTTTATTTGGGTAAAGATGATAATCCATCTATTATTCTTGGAACTCCTGGAGGTAATAAGGCTTGGAACTTTTCTTTTTTAAATGCCATTGAACAAGATACACTTAGTATTGTATCTCCATCAGTAACTCCACATGCGATTTCTTATCCTGGCGCAGATTTATGTATGGTTGAGCAACAGGATGGTTGGGGAGGTCCAACTACTAATTATACCTACATGAAAAAAGATAATACTGGACTTTATATATTAGGTGAAAATGATGTAGTTCTGCCAACACAAACTATGTTTGTACCTTTTCCATTAACATACGGATCAACTTATGTTGATGGACCTACTGCTGCCAATGATGAAATATATTATGGATGGCAATTAGATTGGTATTTTCCAGATACTTTGGCTCCTTTATTTACTGGAGGAACCTGTCATACAATTGATTCTGCTTTAGTTTCTGCTGTAATAACTAATAATTTTGATGTGGATGCTTGGGGAACTGCAACAATGCCCAATGGTAATGATTATGATGCATTACGTGTTTCTGTAGAGCAAGATTATAGTTATACCATTCAAATCTATTGTTCTGATACTTTAACTGGTACTGGTTCTGGATGGTTTCCTGGTGGAGGTGATTCTGATATTTCTAATGAAATACATTTTTTGTCTAATCATCCTGATATGAGATATGCATTAGTGACATTAACAATGGATTCAACATATGTAGAATCTGCTGCATTTTTAAATGGATCTTCTTTGTCATCAGTAAAAACAATTGAATCAAATTCCTTTAATGTTTATCCTATTCCAGCATCATATGATGTTACAATTGAAAGCAATAATTCAACAGTTAATAGTTATGAATTATTCGATTTAAATGGAAAAAAAGTTAATGAGAATAAATTTTATCAGAATACTCGATTAAATTTATCCCATTTAGCAAAAGGGACTTATTTATTAAAGATTCATGATGGTTATGGACATATAAATAAGAAAATTGTAATTGAATAAGATTTAATTGCTTATAAAAAATGCACATAGAATATAAGCATCTTTTTTCTCTTGATCCAGATGTAACCTATTTAAATCACGGTTCTTTTGGTGCATGTCCAAAAGTTATATTTGATAGTCTTATAAATTTTCAAAAGGAATTAGAATACGAGCCAGTAAAATTTTTGGATCATCACCTTTATGAATATCTAAAAGAATCTCGATTGGCACTATCAAATTATATTAATTGTGATCGAGATGATATTGCTTTTTATCCCAATCCATCTACGGCACTAAATACCTTAATTAGAAGTTTAGATTTAAATCAAGGAGATCAAATTCTAACAACCAATCATGAGTATGGTGCTCTTGATAGGACATGGAACTTTATTTCCAAAAAAAGAGGATGTGAGTACATAAAATTAGACATTGAAATTCCATTTTTAGATAAACAAAAATTCATAGATAGGTTTAAAACTGCTATTAATAAGAACACTAAGATTATCTTTTTAAGTCATATTACTAGTGCTACTGCACTTATATTTCCAGTGAAAGAAATTATTGAACTTGCTAAAAAAAATAATGTTTTAACAATAGTTGATGGTGCTCATGTACCTGCTCATATTGAGTTAGATATAAAAAAGTTAGATCCTGATTTTTATTGTGGTGCTTGTCATAAGTGGATGTGTTCTCCCAAAGGTGTTGCTTTTTTATATGTAAAAAAAGAATTTCAAAAAATGATGGAGCCACTAGTTGTAAGTTGGGGTTATGAGGCTGACAATCCAAGCGAATCACAATTTTTAGATTATATGCAGTGGCAAGGCACAAACGATATGTCTGCTTATTTAACAGTTCCTGATACTATCAATTTTTTAAATGATCACAACTGGAGAGAGAAAGCTGATAAATGTAGAGAATTAAATCTATGGGCGAAAAATGAAATTTGTGAGGAGTTAAATACCTTTTCTACAGCAAAAGATGAGTTTTTAGGGCAAATGACAACAATTGCATTTGATTTTAATGATACAATTAATGAAAAAATAGAATTCTATAATAAATATAAAATTCAAGTTCCTTTTATTAAATGGAATAACAAAACTTTCTTTAGAATATCCTCTCAAGTTTATAATTCAAGAGAAGATTATGAATATTTAATTAAAAGTTTAAAAGATTTTAAAAAGTGAGATTTTTTCAAAATTCGATATTAATTATATTCATGATGTTTTTTTTATCATGTGATAACAACTCCAAAGAAATAAACAGAGGGTACAGCGTTAAAGTTGGAGATGAAGCTCCGAAAATTGATTTAGAATTGCTTGATGGACAATTGTTGACAAATGAGAATCTTAAGGGAAAGGTAGTTGTTATTCAATTTACAGCATCATGGTGTAGTGTTTGTATAAAAGAAATGCCACATTTAGAAAAAGAGGTGTGGCAAAGATTCAAAAAAGATGATTTTTTATTGCTAGGTGTAGATTTAAAAGAAGATTTAAATGTTGTAAAAGAATTTATTCAATCAACAGATGTAACATATCCATTTACAATTGATAAGGATGGAAGCTTTTTTGAATCTTTCACAAATCCAGGTGCTGGAGTAACCAGAAACATTGTAATAGACAAAACAGGAAAAATTTCTTTCTTAACTAGATTGTTTAATCCAAAAGAGTTTCAAGAAATGATTGAGCATATAGAGATGCTTTTGAAATAACTATTTTATGATTAATCCAAAAGAAAGTCCGTTAATAGACATACTCCTAATACTTTCTTCTTCTTTTTCTTCTATTATATTATAACGCATTATCAAGCCTAGGTGATTAGTTAAATATAGCTGTAATCCCATATTCATTCCAAAATCATATCTAGATGGTTCGTTTCCATCAAGGCCTACAGGATTCCATTTTTCATCACTTATGTAATACCCACCAATTCCATAAAAAAGATGAAAATTTTCCGATAGTTTAAGTGCAAGGTTTGATGTTGCAAAGCTGTAGCTAAAACCTTCAGCAAAACCAAGAGATCCTGTTAAATTGAAATTTTTGTTTAACTCTAAGTTTGAGCTTAACCCAAGAATATATGAAGTGATATTTTCATTAGTAAAAACTCCTTCATTATCAAAATACTCAACTTCTAGCATAGCTATTTCTGTAAAAAGATTTGTGTTAGATTCAGTACTACTACCACCTTTACCAATAGATGTTAAATATTGAGCATTAGTAGTAAAACAGAACATAAATAATGCAATAGAAAGTATAAAAGTTTTTTTCATAATCCGATAATTTACCTGCAAAAATACGAATTCAAAAATTAAAGTAATTTTCTCTAGCTTATTCGTTATAGAAAATATTCATCACAATGGCATGAGGAAGAGTTATAACTGAAATAATAATGATTGCAAGAAATGGAATTGAGTATGGAATGTAATTAAAGTATCCTAAAAACAGCAACAGAGTAGTTCCAAAAATACTTAAGAAAGAATATGGGGCAAGTAACTTTAAGAATTTACTTAATGAGAAGTTTTTTTCTTCCTTTTTTAAAAATTCAAATTCGTCATTCATAACTTTTAAAGAATGCAGAGCTACAAAATATAATGTAAATCCTATAATAAATGGAAATAAATAAAATGTAATGTGAATTAAGAATAGAAGGAAAATTTCAGAGAATAATCTCTCGTTTTTAATTTTCTTTAAGTATGTCAATGCAACAATTGAAATTATGGGTAATAGCGTTAGTTAAGTAGAATAAAATACCAATTTTCTCTTTGTCATATATTTTGTCTAGAACAATAGTGTCATCAAAATACGATGTGATTTCAAAAAGTTCATTCACATTATAAAACATGAGAGTTGAAAGCAGGCATAAACCCCAGAAAAAATAAAAAAGATATCTAAGAGGTTTTTTAAAATAAACATCAGCAAATTGAGATTCTCCAAAGTGAAAAGCTGAAATTAAAAGAAATAAAATGAGACTTATAATGGGTAGAATGTGCCAAAGAATAACAAAAAGCAGTGAAAGTCCTAAATATATGCTGTAGAATTTTAATTGAGACATTTTTCTTTTTTTAAAAAATAAGACATGATCAATTGCTCCATGAGGAATTCCGAGTAGTAATATTAGTATAGAACAGTAAATTAGTTGATTATCTAAGGAAATATTTGTGAATCCTTGAAAAAGATTTAGAATAATAAAAATCCCTACTATATAAATGAATGTAAACGAATTCATGTGCTAATATAAAAAAAGCAGGCACAAAGGCCTGCTTTTTATAAAACTAACAATTAAACAAATTATTATTTTGATTCTGTAATTGCAATGTTATATACAACTAAACCAAACCCAATCTTGTTGATTGCGTCTGCTAGGTTATACCATAAATCTACATTTGTTGATGCCCATCCAAAAGCAGTGTTTAACCAACCTCCGTCCATGCACATGTAACCAATTGGATAAATTGCCCA
This sequence comes from Flavobacteriales bacterium, assembly GCA_045561575.1. Taxonomy (GTDB): domain Bacteria; phylum Bacteroidota; class Bacteroidia; order Flavobacteriales; family BACL11. The sequence goes on along the minus strand of JBJKXM010000011.1, from coordinate 8,853 downwards.
CCCAACAAGTACAAACCATGCAAGAGCTCTAACTCCTTTCTTTACAACATCTGATCCACTTGAATCAGCTAACTGTGCAACTTCTCCAAGCCATACACAGTGTAAAATGTATAAATATCCAAGAGTTGATAATACACCCCATTGAACTGAATGTCCTGTAGTTCCGTCAGAGAATGATTCTCCAATGTATCCACAAACAAGCATCCAAGTTGAAGCTATAATCAATTTCCATAGAAGTGATCTTGTAGCACCAGCAGCTTTGGTTAATAAATAAAACTCTACACACATAAGTGGTACAGTTAGTGTCCAGTCCACATATCTAAAGAATGTAGGGTTATCACCTGTTGCTAGGTAATAATCTCTCATATAAAAGTAGTGTACTGCAGCGATTCCTGTAATTAAACCAGAAACCAATAATGACATCTTCCATTTTGCATCTACGCTACTTCTCTCAACAAAGAAGAAAACAGCAGCAGCAGCCATGGCCATGTATCCAATGAAAAACGTAAAACCTACGTAATCATCTGGAGCCATTGTAGTAATTTCTAATAACATTTTGTATTTTTTTTAAAGTTAATGACACAAACATATATATTTTTTTTAATATATAACCTTTTTTAATAAAAATTATATATAAAATACAATATTAAAAGTTTTTTTAATCATGTAAATAACTTTTAATTTTTTTTTTAAAAACTAATAAAAATATATTTATTCTCTTTATAAGTTATATATGTACAAATATTTGTTTATATAATCAATTGATAATTAAATATTTATAGGTTTTAGTAAAAAATCTTAGTTTTGAATGATATTAAAATTTGTTTTTTTAGTGAATAAAAATTATAAACTCTTATTTATAGCTTTTTTATTTTATTTATTAGGCCACATGCTTTGGTCGTTTGCAATAATATGTGAAAAACCTCTTTTATATAATGAAGTTATTGAACAATGGTTAGTAAATATTCCTTTTTTTATTTTTACAATTATTGGGCTTATTGCAACTTATAGACTTTATAAGAATAAATAATTGAAAGAGAAAATTGATCCTTATGCTGCTTTAAGATTTAAAGAATTTAATATTTTTTTAGTTCTCAGATTTATTTTAGTTTTTGGATGGTCTATGCAGTTCATTATTATTGAATGGGAAGTTTATAATCTTACCAAAGACCCACTCTCTCTTGGTTTAATTGGACTTTGTGAAGTAATTCCTGCTGTATCCATGGCTCTTTTTGCTGGTCATATTGTTGATCAAAACGAGAAAAAGAAATTATTTGTTTTTGCTGTTAGTGCATTTTTATTGGTCTCTTTTGGATATTATTATGTTACAAGTCCCTCTGCATATGCTAATCATTCTTCTGACAATATTCTCTTTGGAATATATATTTTAGTCTTTATTGGTGGTTTTGTCAGATCTTTTTTTGGTCCAATAATATTTTCCTTAGTTGCACTAATGGTTCCAAAAAAAATATACCCTAATGCAGCAACATGGAGCAGTTCTACATGGCAATTGGCAGCAGTTGTTGGTCCTGCGTTTGCAGGATTTTCTATAGCCTGGATAGGAGTTCACACTTCAATGGGTATTGTTTTGTCATCAATAGTTTTTGCTTTATTAATTGCAATTTTTTGTATTAAGAAAAAACCAATACTTAATCCAAAAATTGGAGAACCAATTTTAAAAAGTTTAAAAGCGGGTATTTCATTTGTATATAATTCAAAAGCAATACTTGTAGCACTTACTTTAGATATGGTAGCTGTACTTTTTGGTGGTGCTATTGCTTTGCTTCCTATTTACGCCCAAGATATCTTACAGGTTGGATCTGAAGGGTTTGGTATTTTAAGAGCTGCTCCGGCTGTAGGCTCAGTAATTATAATGTTTATTTCTGCTCATATATCACTTACTCAAAATGCCGGTAAAAAATTACTTTTTGCCATATTCGGATTTGGACTTTCAATAATAGTATTTGGTATTTCATCTATTTTTTGGATTTCAGTTGTGGCACTTTTCTTATATGGTGTTACTGATGGAATTTCAATGATAATAAGGCAGACTATTTTACAATTAAAAACTCCTGATGAATTCAGAGGTAGAGTTGCTTCTGTAAATTCTATTTTTATTGGATCTTCAAATGAGCTTGGAGCTTTTGAAAGTGGTGTAACAGCTAAACTAATAGGTACTGTTCCTGCAGTAGTTTTTGGTGGAGTGATGACTATATTAACCGTTGGCTTTACAGCTTTTAAATTTCCAAGTTTTAGAAAATTAGATTTATCTAAAGATATTCAAGACTCTAAAAAATAATCTTTAAAAAAAGACCCCTAAAATTAGAGGTCTTTTATCGTTGTAGCGGGAGCCAGACTCGAACTGACGACCTTCGGGTTATGAGCCCGACGAGCTACCAACTGCTCCATCCCGCGATATGTTTACAAATATACATGATATACTTGATTTGTCAAGTAATAAATAACATAAATTAATAAATCAAAAGACTTATTTTTGCCACCATGATTTCCGTAAACAATTTATCTCTTTATTTTGGTGGTCAAGATGTATTTTCAAATATATCTTTTATGATTAATAAAGGAGACAAGATTGGTTTAGTTGGTAAAAATGGAGCTGGAAAATCAACATTATTGAATTTATTGTCAAAAAATCTGAGTCCAAATAGTGGAGGTATATCAATTCCAAACGGATTAGTAGTTGGCTATTTGACTCAAGATTTAGATTTTGAAGATGGTAGAACAGTTTTTGAAGAAGCAAAAACAGCTTTTGATTATTTAAATGAAATAAAAGTTAAATTAAATCATGTCAATCAGCAGGTAAGTGAAAGAACTGATTATGAATCTCAATCTTATCTTGATTTACTCACCGAACTACATGATTTAGATGAAAGATTTAGAATGTCAGGCGGAAATGATATTGAATCAGAAATTAGTCAAGTACTTAGTGGCTTGGGTTTCACTCAATATGACTTAAATAGGCAAACTAGTGAGTTTAGTGGAGGATGGAGAATGCGTGTTGAACTCGCTAAAATATTATTAAAAAAACCAGATATTCTTTTATTAGACGAGCCAACAAATCATCTTGATATAGAATCAATAATATGGTTGGAACAATGGCTAAAGAAAGTTTCGGGAGCAATAGTTCTTGTATCTCATGATCGAATTTTTTTAGATTCCATTTCCAATAGAACTATTGAAGTGGCATTTTCAAAAATTAATGACTACAAAGCTAAATATTCGAAGTATTTAGAATTAAGAAAGGATAGAATTGAGAAACAGGTTCAGGCTAAAAAAAATCAAGATAAATTTATTGCAGAAACAAAAGTTCTAATAGATAAATTTAGAGCAAAAAAGAATAAGGCTGCATTCGCTCAATCACTCATAACTAAATTAAGTAAACTTGAAATTATTCAAGTTGAAAAAGAAGATATTGGAAGGATGCAATTTAGATTTCCCCCAGCTCCACATTCTGGTAAAGTCAGTTTAACTATTGAAAATGCATCTAAGAGTTATGATGATTTAGATGTGTTAAAAAAAATAAATTTAGAAATAGTCAAGGGAGAAAAAATAGCGTTTGTTGGTAAAAATGGTGAAGGAAAAACAACATTGGCTAAAATGATTGTTAATGAAATAAATTATGATGGAGAAATAAAGCTAGGTCATCAAGTTAAAATGGGATATTATGCTCAAAATCAAGCAGATTTTTTGGATGATGATTTAACGATTTTACAAACTATAGAAAATGCAGTAACAGAGCATACAACTTCAAATGTTCGAACAATTTTAGGTTCATTCTTATTTTCAAATGATGATGTCTCAAAGAAAATTAAAGTTTTGTCAGGAGGTGAAAGAGCACGTGTTGCACTGTGTAAATTGTTGTTAGAACCATATAACTTGCTTATTATGGACGAACCAACAAATCATCTTGATATTACCTCAAAAGAGTTATTAAAGAAAGCACTTTTAGCTTATGATGGTAGTTTAGTTGTAGTTTCTCATGATCGAGAGTTTTTACAAGGATTAACTCAAAAAGTATATGAATTTAAAAATCAGAAAATTAAAGAGTATTATGGCGATATAAATACTTTTTTAGAAGAAAGAAGTTTTGAAAATTTTAAGCAATTAGAGGCTTCTCAGAAAGATCAAAAAATAAAAGTTAAGGATAAATCTTCAGAGAAAGGAAGCTACATTGATAATAAAGAGAGAAAAAGAAAAATAAATCAACTAAAAAAAGAGATTGTTAAAATAGAAAGAAAAATTGATGCTCTGTCAGATATTTTGAAGAATAAAGACGAACTTCTTTCAGATCCAATAAAGTTCAAAGATTTATCTAGTGATAAAGAATTTTTTAAGATTTATGAAGATGAAATGAAAAAATTAAAATCATTGGAGAATGATTGGACTATTAAAAATGAGGAACTAGAAAAGTTAATCTAATTTAGTTTGTGTTAATTTTGCATTATGGAGCATAAATCAGGTTTTGTAAATATCATAGGTAATCCTAATGTTGGAAAATCAACCTTATTAAATTCAATGATAGGTCAAGATATATCTATTATTACAAATAAAGCTCAAACAACCAGACACAGGATCAAAGGCATTCTTAGTGATAAAAATTATCAAATTGTCTTTTCTGATACACCTGGAATAATTAAACCTGCTTACAAGCTTCAAGAAAGTATGATGCAATACGTTAAATCTGCTTTTCAAGATGCTGATGTGATTTTATATGTTGTTGAAATTGGAGAGCAAGGTCTTAAAGATGAAGAAATATTTGAAAAAATTAAAAAATTAAAAATCCCTTTAATTATCTTATTAAACAAAATTGATTTAGTTTCCCAGGATAAGGTTTTGTTAGAGATTGAAAATTGGAAGCGTAAATTTTCTAAAGCAATTGTCTTACCTATTTCTGCATTAAATAAATTTAATATTAACGAAATAATAGATGCAATTGTTGAAGTTCTTCCAATTTCTCCTCCATATTATTCAAAAGATAATGTTACTGATAAATCTGAACGATTCTTCATCGAAGAAATTATAAGAGAAAAAATCTTAAAGCATTATAAAAAGGAAGTGCCATACTCAGTTGAAATATCTGTAGAGGAATTCTTTGAAGAAGAGGATATTATTAGGATAAGAGCAATAATTTATGTTTTAAGAGAAAGTCAAAAGGGTATTTTGATAGGACACAAAGGTTTGGGACTAAAAAGAATTGGAACAGAAGCTAGAAAGGATATAGAAAAAATGTTAGATAAAAAGGTTTTTCTTGCAACTCCAATTAAAGTTAAAAAGGATTGGAGAAATGATAATAATCAGCTTAAAAAATTTGGATACGGATCATGAGTAATATAGTAGCTATAGTAGGAAGGCCAAATGTTGGGAAATCCACATTATTTAATAGACTTACACAAACACGTCAAGCAATTACTGATGAAATAAGTGGGGTAACAAGAGATAGGCATTATGGGAAATCTGAATGGACTGGAAGAGAATTTTCTGTTATAGATACAGGTGGCTATGTAGATGGATCAGATGATATTTTTGAAAAAGAAATAAGAAAGCAAGTTCAATTAGCAATTGATGAAGCTAATGTTATTTTGTTTTTAGTTGATGCTAAAGATGGAATAACAGATTTAGACCAATCAGTTGTGGATCTGTTAAGAAAATCAAATAAAAAAGTTGTTTTAGCAGTAAATAAAGTTGATAATACTAGACTCCTTGAAGAATCAGTTGAATTCCATAATTTAGGTATGGGTGACTATATTCCATTTTCATCAATAAGCGGTAGTGGTACGGGCGAGTTATTGGATGAGTTGGTTAAACATTTTGAAGATGAGGTTGAAAAGCAAGATGATGACCTTCCAAAGTTTGCTGTAATTGGAAGGCCAAATGTTGGAAAATCTTCTTTTATAAATGCTCTTCTTGGAAAAGATCAAAATATTGTAACTGATATTGCTGGCACAACTAGAGATTCATTAAATACTAGATTTAATAAGTTTGGTTTTGATTTCACACTTGTCGATACTGCAGGTGTAAGAAAGAAGAAAAAAGTTCACGAAAACTTAGAATTCTATTCTGTAATGAGGTCGGTTCGTGCTATAGAACATGCAGATGTTTGTATTCTAATGGTAGATGCTAGTTCTGGATTTGAATCTCAAGATCAAAGAATATTTCATATTGCTGACAGAAATAAAAAAGGAATTGTAATTCTTGTAAATAAATGGGATTTGAAGGACAAATCAACCGAAACAGCAACTAAAGTTGAAGAAGAAATTAGAAAAAAAATAGCTCCTTTTTCAGATGTTCCAATTTTATTCATTTCTGTTTTAGAAAAACAAAGGTTATTAAAAGGATTAGAGCTTGCCATTGATGTGTTTAAAAATAGAACTCAAAGAATAAGTACATCAAAATTAAATGATACAATTTTACCTTTTATACAAAAAGTTCCGCCTCCTGCTATTAAGGGAAAATATATTAAGATTAAGTATTGTACGCAGTTACCAACACCTACACCAACTTTTGCTTTTTTTGCTAATCTTCCTCAATACATTAAAGAGCCATACAAAAGGTATATTGAAAACAAGCTAAGAGAGTCTTTTGATTTTTCAGGAGTTCCAATTCATATTTATTTTAGGAAAAAATAAACGATTACTATGCACGGCATAGATTTCGAACAATTTTGACTTATGTTTGAGGTATGAAAAATATTATTAAAATCTTTATTTCTTTATTGTTTTTGATTTCTTGTACTAATGTTTATTTTGAAAATCCACAACCGACCTATTTGGAAAATGTAAAAAAAATACCTAGTAAATTTCATGGTAGTTTTGAATATATTGAAAAGAAACCATCCATTATTGGTAATGGATCAACTAAAAATAAATATTTGATTTCAGATGAATTTTGTGTAGTAAATAATGACACTTTAAAAGTTGGTTCTGATGATTTAGTTGTAAAATATCAAGGAAATAATCTTTTTATAAATCTTAAAAAAGATAGTGTATATGAATTAAATTTATTGAATCGTTATAATTACTTTGGAGCAGATTCATTGATAGTAAAAACTATTTTTATTGATGAAGATAACTGGAACGAGAGCCCATATTATTTTAATGCAGTTAATTATATTTTTACAATAATCGATTCAAGTCATATTACTGATTTTGATGGAGGAGTCATTATTAATGATTCGTTAAATATAAATGAGTTAAATACGCTATTGAATCTTTCTACATCAAAAAGATCATTGAAGTTTAATAAAAAATAGCTTTAGCTTTTAAATTTACTAGATTAATTTGTTATTTTTTTGTATATTTATGATAAAGGGTTATTCATGAAAAGAATTTTCTATTTGTTTTTTTTCTCTCTGTTATTTAGTGTTGCTCAAGCACAAGAGCTTGTTTTTGAATTTAAAGATTTAAAAACCTCAATTACTAAAAATGAAGAAAATTCTAAATCACTAATAATCAACGATAATAGTCTTATTAACATTTTAAACGGAAGTGAAAGTTTTTTTCTTCCATTAATTAATGAGAGCCTTATAAAGGCTAATCTTGTTGGTTTCTCTGTTCTTGATAAGAATCACACTTTAATTTTAGAAACTGAAAACGGACAAGAAGTTCAAGAGTTTGAATCTAATCTGAAATCATATTATATAAAAATCAATGATGAAATTATAGGAACATTTTTATCATTTGATAATAATTTAATATTAACATATAAGTTTGATAATAGACAATTTGAAATAAATAAAATAAATAACGAAATTATTTTATTTGATGTAAATGATTGTATTAATGAAAACAGTTTTTCATGTGCTGTTGAAAATGAATTTAAAGAAATTTCATCAAGCAATAGTTCAAGTTTAAGTTTAATTACTCCTGATTGTATTGAGCTTGCGATTGAGATAGATGAATATACGAGAAATACGTTCTCATCAAATGCTGCAGCGAGCACATGGGGGCATGCTGTAATTGCTGGTGTTAGTCAAGTATATTTTGGGGAAGTAAATGTTCATATAAATGTTGTGAATACAATTATCTGGAATACTCCTGATCCATATGCTTCAATAGTAAATGATGCAGGAGCTATGTTAACTGCTTTAAGAAATCACTGGACTTCAAATAACGGATCTATCTCCAGAGACCTTGTTCATTTATTAACTAAGCGATCAAATACGGGAACTGGAGGAATTGCATATGTTGATGTTTTATGTGATTATTCTTGGGGATATGCCTTTAGTTCTGATATGAACTCAAATACTAGCTTCAATTTTCCTAACCCTTCATATACCTGGAATCTATTTGTAGTTGCTCACGAAATTGGACACAATGTTGGTTCAAGTCATACTCACTGGTGTGGTTGGGCTTCTGATCCAGCATTGGGCTTTTCTGGTGGACCAATTGATAATTGTGTAAATGTTCAAGGAAGTTGTCCAAATAATCCAACACCTCAAGTAGGTACCATTATGAGTTATTGTCATACAACTAGCTCAGGAGCAATTATTGACTTTCATCCAGTAGTAGTTTCTCAAGCCTTAAATCCTGGAGTTAATAGTGCAAATTGTTTAACAGCTTGTCCTTTTTATGGATGTACTGACTCAACCGCTTTAAATTATGATCCTTTAGCTACTGTTGATGATGGTTCTTGTATTTATCCACCAGTGACACTTACAGCAACAGTAAATGATATAAGTTGTAATGGGCAAACTGATGGTAGTATAAATCTTCATGTTTCAGGGGGAGCATCTCCATACACTTATAGTTGGAGTAATGGAATAACTACTGAAGATATTTACAACTTATCTGCAGGTACCTTTTCAGTTTTAGTAATTGATTCTTTAAATCAACAAGC
>JBJKXM010000010.1:0-15050 GCA_045561575.1 Flavobacteriales bacterium | reverse complement strand
AAGCTTAATATTTGCCATCCCCGCCCCATCTTGACCTCTGTTTCTTTGTTTTTCCATGAGCAGGTACATCTTTTTTAATCCATAAAAAGATGTGCCGTACTTTTGCTTGTAAAATTCGAGAGGTTTGAGTAGTCTTAACATTGCTACCCCACATTCATGCTTTAAAGCATCACTCATAGATTATTTTTTGAAATACAAATGTATTAATTATTGCATTATAAGCTTTGATAATTCTTGAATTCCGGGGTTAGTATATATTTTAGAGTCAATAATAAAAGTCGGTATGATTCTTTTGCCTCCATTTACACTCATAACATATTCTGCAGCATTTGAATCTTTAGTGATATCAATAAGCTTATATTCAACTAATTGATCGTCTAAATATTTTTTGGCAACTCTACAATCAGAACACCAATCAGCACTATACATTTTAATTCTCATATAACTTAAATATAAATTCTTTTTCATTTTGTAAAATTGTGCACAAACTACAGTGTGACAAATAAGTAAATGTGTAGTTCTCAGTAATTTTAAAACAAGGATCTTCAGTCTTAAATACCCCTCTGCACTCTAGCTCTCCTTTTGGAGAAAATCTACTTATCTCATAATTTTCATCCTTTTTTTCAATATAAAACCAGGACCCTGCACCGATACCCCCAAGCCATTGAGCTTTTTCAGGAATATTTTTCAATTTGTTTGGTGGTGAAAAACTCATGATCTTTCAATGCTTTTAAAATATGATTCAAGCCAATTTCTTTTTATTTCCTCAAATTTGTTTTCTGTTATCTTATAAAAATTTGCATTAGCTATTCCAACATTTCTCTTTGGAGAAGGTGAGATACAAATTGGGAATTTTAATCTTGCGTTTTTTAAGTATGTTGGGCTTGAGCTCCTCATAACCGACGCAACAAACCTTGAGCAGTTTGTTCCATTATATACAAAGGGGCCGTATGGTATTAACCCCTTATTCTGAATTTTTTTAGCATACTCATATGCCCTAGAATATGATACGTCATTTAAAACTGATGCATATAAGGTTCCCTCCCCGTGAAAACTCTCATTACTTTTTATTTCTAAAAGTATTTCTTTGAGATTATTGATTTTATTTTTTTCAATTTTAGCATTTGTCTTAATTGCAACATCTCTATCTGTTTCAATATCTCTCACTCGACCAAAATCTTTAGGGGCGTGATATCTGCCAAAATCAAAATATCGAAGTTTACCCGAAACACTATCTACTAAGGCTAGTGCAGAATGCCCAACCCGATATTTTTTGTTTCTTGCAAAAAAAATATCATACCATGAACCACAAGCAGAAACCATTCCTTCTGGCCAGGCTAGAGCAATAATAAAATCTGTTTGCATATAGCTAATATAGCTAGTTTTTATTTAATTGATTTTTTTAATTTGACTGTCAAAATCTTTAGAAAACTTTTCTAGTAAACAGAAAAAATTGTCTATGTCTTGTTTTGTGTTTTGAGAGTTTATTGTAACAAGCCTTATAAAGCACTTATCATTAAAATTACCATGCCCTACCATTAATACGTTGTTTTCGTATAACTTTTTACACAAATCCATTGGTTCATAGTTCTTGTAGTTAAAACATATTGATAATGAATCTTTAAAACTATACAAAGTATAGTCTTTATTATTATTTACATATTCTCTGGCGTATTGTGCTAAATCAAATTCATGCTCTACCATTTTTTTTAATCCATTTGTTCCAATGGCTTTCCACAAAACCCAAAATTTTAAGGCATTATTTCTTCTTCCACACTCAAATGAAGTTTGTCCTAAGTTGTAGTTATTATCGTGAGTTTGATAAAGGTATGAGGCTTTGTTGCTGAATGATTTTTCTAGAGCAGAACCTTCATTAACAACTAGAACAGATGTGCTTAAAGGAACGCCCAATGTCTTGTGAGCGTTAAAACAAAATGAATCTGAATTTTCAACTCCTTTTAAAAGGTGAAAATATTTATTTGAGAACAAGACAGATCCGCCAAACGCCCCATCTACATGAAGCCAAATGTCATATTTTTTTGACACTTTTGATATATCCTCAATATTATCAAATGCACATAGCACTGTTGTTCCAGATGTTGCGTTTATATAAAAAGGAATCAGACCCTCTTGCAAATCTGACTTTATTTGATTTTCAAGACAATCAACGTCCATTTGGCCAAATTCATTGCACTGAACATATCTTACATTGCCTTTGCCTAATCCACAAAAAGAAGCGTTTTTAGAAATTGAATAGTGTGATATTTCAGATGAATAAGCAACAAAATCGTGCCTAAACCCTTTTTCAATAATCTGATTTTTTTTAGTGTCTCTTGCAATTACCATAGACATAAAGTTACTCATTGAACCTCCTGTTGGAAAAGTTCCAGAGGCATTATTAGAATATCCTATTATGTCACATACTTTTTTAATTATTTCTTTTTCAACTGCAACTTGTGGTCCTGCGATTTTGTATGTTGCCATTGAATTATTTAGCATAACAGCTAACAAATCTCCCAAAACACCCTTACTATGTCTTCCTCCAAAAAGCTGATTAAAAAAAAGCTTGGATGATGATTTAGGAGTAGAAAGAATAAGTTTTTTTAAATTTTTTTTAAACTCCTCTTCAACAGAAGGGTTATCATTTAAACTTAAATCCAAATCTTTCAATAAATTTTCAGGATTGATATAATTTGCAACAGGACTATCTAACTCATCTTGTAGAAACAAATCTACAATTTGATTAAATAAATCTAAATCTTCTCTAATATTGTTAGAATCTTGCATAATTATTTTCGAAAGACAAAATTAGAAAACCATATCTAATTTATAGACATAAGAAGTCCGAATTATCACTTTTAAATTATTTAATCGTGATTGAAATATTAGCGTATTTACTCTAATAAATATTACTTATCTTTGTGAATTATAGATTAATACAATGTTAAGGTACTGTCTAATTTCTATTTTTCTTGCTTTTTTGCACTCAAACCTTTTAGGCCAGATTGTAATAAATGAATTTTCTGCATCAAATTTTGATAGCCATCAAGATAATTATGGTGAATACGAAGATTGGATTGAGCTTTACAACACATCTAATTCTGATGTTGATCTAAACGGATGGTATCTTACTGATAAGCCTAACAACCTAACAAAGTGGCAATTTCCAAGCTCTTTTATTGTAAGCGCAAATAGTGTTGCAATAATTTATTGTTCTGGTCTAGATGAAATAAATGGGGGTGTTGCTCATAGTAATTTTAAAATAACACAAACAAAATTTAATGAAGTTTTTGTGTTGTCTGATGCAAGCGGAAGTGTTGTTGATTCCATTTCTGTTGTGCCTGCGCAAAAGTCTCACTCTAGAGGAAGAGAGATAAATGGAGGTTCTACATGGTCTCTTTTTACCACCGCAACTCCAAATGCAAACAACACTGGGGCAATGCTTGAATACGCACCAATACCCTCTTTTTCTCAAACATCTGGATATTACAGTGGTCCGTTTGACCTTACACTTTCTTCAACAGACCCAAACGCATTAATTTACTATACAACGGATGGGAGTAGGCCTGATAATACAGCAAATCTTTACACTGGCCCATTTAATATTTCATCAACTTCTGTTATAAAAGCTGTGGCTTATAGCACTAACGTAAGTGTTCCGCCTAGCTTTATTGATTATCATACCTTTTTTATTAATGATACGCACACAATTCCAATCTTATCAGTTTCAGGGGATAGTGTTGCAATATTAATTGAAGATGGTTTGCAAACAATTGGAAGTTGGTGGAACGGAGTGCCTCATGAACCTCAAGGAACAATTGAATGGTTTGATAAAAACGGTGTTTTACTTGACAAAGGAACGGGTGAGTTTAACAAGCATGGAAATGATTCTTGGGCTTATGACCAAAGAGGTTTTGACTATGTAATGAGAGATCAATTTGGTTACAACCATGCGCTACAAGACAAAGTTTTTGACACAAAAAGTAGAGATAAATTTCAAAGAGTTATAGTAAAAGCAGCTGCAAACGACAATTATCCTTTTTCATTTGGCAGTAGTGGCGCTCACATCAGGGATGCCTACATACAACACTTATCACAGCTTGCCGACCTTCGCTTAGATGAAAGATCAACTAAATCATGTATACTATATTTAAATGGCCAGTACTGGGGTGTTTATGAAATGAGAGAAAAAGTAGATGACCATGACTTTACAGACTATTATTACGACCAAGACAAAAACAATCTTCAGTTTTTAAAAACATGGGGTGGAACATGGATTGAATATGGAGGGCCCCAAGCACAAACCGATTGGGATAACCTAAAAAATTTCATTACTACAAATTCAATGGCCAATCAGGCTAACTACCAAACTGTAAAAAGCCAATATAACACTGGTAGTATTATTGATTACTTTTTACTGAATTCATATGTGGTTTGCGGGGATTGGTTAAATTGGAACACTGCATGGTGGAGAGGGATGGATACTGCTGGAGAAAAAAAGAAATGGCGTTACACTTTATGGGACATGGACAACACTTTTGACCATGGAACAAATTATACTGGAGTTCCAACAATGTCAGTGAATGCAGATCCGTGTGACCCAAGTAGCTTAAGTGATCCTGGAGGTCAGGGACACGTGCCTATTTGGAATGAGCTCTTAAACAACTCTGATTTTTTTGACGATTATCTTAACAGATGGCAAGATTTAGCTAATGGTTATTTATCCTGTGATACCATGATTTCAATTTTAGACAGTATGATTGCTGTTATAGATCCTGAAATGCCAAGGCAAATTGCTAAATGGGGCGGAACATATACTGAATGGCAATCCAACGTACAGGATGTTAGAGATTTTATTAATGCTAGATGTAGTATTATGAATGCAGGATTTGGCCCATGTTATCCTGCTCTTTCAGGCCCTCATAACATTACCGTTCAAATTCTTGGTATTGGTGAAGTAGAAATGAGTGATGGGAATATAATTAATCAAACAAATACAGGTTGGACGGATCAAAGATACGGAGGGGTTAACCTTCCTTTTGAAGTGAAAAGCGGGACTTTTCAAAACTGGGAAGTACTTCCCGCAGGTACATATGTCTATGATCCTTTAGTGGATACATTGGTTTTGGATTTACAAGGAGATGTTACGGTTATTGCAAACTTTATTCCCCCTGTTGAAACAAGAGATGTTACGTTTAAAATTAACCCAAGCGGAACAAGTTCAGATATTAGTGTAGATGGAAATATCCTTGGAGCAAATCCAACAACAGTTAATTATGTTTTAGGTGACACGGTTAATGTATCTCCAATTATTGATCCTTTATATGGTTTTAGTAGTTGGTCTAGTGATAGTTGTTTTATAATGCCACAAAACACAAGTGAGAATATTTCTTTTTATGCAAATCATGATGATACAATTACGCTAAACCTTTACCTGCTTCCAACAATAACTGCATTTATATCAGGAAATGACACAATTTGTTCAAACAGGCAAAGCCCTGCAAATGTAAGCGTTGCCTTTACCGGCATCGCACCATACACATTCTCATATTCAATAAATGGTGTTGCCCAACAACAAATTACGACAATGGATAATCCATATATAATTTCAACTAGAGAAGAGGGGGTTTATGATTTATTAAGCTTCTCTGATGCCGTTGAACAAGGTAATTTAAGTGGTCAAGGATTTGTTACAATTTCAAACGCTCCAGTTGCTGATTTTCAATTAAACCCAAATGAAACCAGTATTCTTTACACAACAATCGAAATGATTGATAAATCATCTGCAAGCGTAATTAGTTGGGACTGGGATTTTGGTGATAATATTGGTTACAGCCTTGCTCAAAACCCAAAATACACTTATCCTGAATCAGTTGCTCAATATCAAATTTCATTAAGGGTAGCTGATGCCAATGGGTGTGCAGATTCGACATATAGGATTCTAAGCATAACTGACGATCACTGGATTTATATTCCAAACTCATTCTCTCCAAACTCTGATGCCATCAATGACCTTTTTTATATTAGCTATCACGGCATAAGGGAAAGTAGTTTTACGATTAATATTTATAATAGATCAAATGAAGTTGTTTATTCAACAAAAAACATTTTTGATTTATCAATCGATAATGGATGGGATGGAACTCATCAATCTAAAGGTTTCGAACTTCCTTTTGGCACATATGTCTACGAAGTTTCCTACCAAGATACCGAGGGGTGGAAGTATTTTAAACAAGGTGGTATAAACATAATTAGGTAATCATGTATTTGGGCAGATCTGTGACAAAACTAGTTGCTTGTTTTTTTCTTGTTCTAATTTCCAATTCTGTGTCAAGCCAAACTTTATTTGATTATGACCCTCAAGTTTTATATGACACACCAGGGGGGATATATGAAAAAGATTCTCTAAGAACTTTATACGTAAACTTTCACGACCCCAACTACCATAATGTTTTACAAACAACTTTTTTTACAAATCCATCATATAGAATACCTGCAAGTATAACTCTCGGTGATGTAACTTTGGATAGTGCCGGTGTTAGGTATAAAGGTAATTCAACCTTTTGTATTCCTTATGACAACGGTGTGCCTAAGTTGCCATACAACATTGATATGAACTATTGGATAAGTGGTCAAAAATTATTAGGATATAAAAAGTTAAAGCTTGCCAATGCCTGGATGGACGCAACTTTCCTTAAGGAATATCTTGCGTCAAAAATATACAGAAAGTATCTCCCCACTCCAGAAGTCAATCTAATGAAGCTAAATGTGCAGGGTAACTATTTAGGAATGTATGTGAATACGGAGTCTATCAATAAACAATTTGCAAAAAAACACTTTGATTATGACGATGGTGCATTGTTTAAATGTGATGCTAGTGGAATGTTTTGTGACACAACTGGAACTCCCCCTGGGGGGTATCCAGGTTTAACCTGGTATGGCTCAAGTGACAGTACTCTTTATTATTCTAGTTACGATAGAAAATCAAATCATGGCTGGAAAGAGTTTATTGATATGATTTATGCCTTAAACTTCACCCCTAACAATCTTGATTCTTTTTTAAATATTGATAGAGCTTTATGGGCTTTTGCTGTAAATACAGTAGTTGGAAATTTTGACACATACAATGGGTATTATGTGCATAACTATTATATGTATCAAGCTGAAGACGGAATTTTTCAAATGATTCCCTGGGATCTTAGCCAAAGCTTTATAAATGCATTGCTTGGGTGGGATATATTCACTCCTATTGGGCCAAATCACCCTGCCCATTATGATCCTTATTATGGTGCTGATCCAACTTTAGCTCGCCCATTAACTGCTTACTTGTTTAACAATGCTGAACACAGAAGAAGATATACCGCCCACCTAAGAACAGTTATAAATGAATTAGACACTAATCAAATTAGAAATGAAGTTCAAAGCATGCAAGCTATGGCCTACAATGCAGTTAATAGTGATCCGCACAAACTTTTCTCTATTTCTAACTATACTGATAATGTAGAGCAAGACTTATCTTTTTTTGGGTGGGGAGGATATGGTTTTGGGGGGATCATGTCTAGCTTAAGAAATCGAATTCCTTTTTTATTAAGTCATCCTGAAATTTCAGCCACACCTCCTAATATTTATAATGTTGAGGTTAATGGGGGTGTTGTTACGGCAAATGTAAATAACGAATCTTATGTGAGCATAATGGCCACATTAAGTGAATACAATTCAAAATTTCAGGAATTTAGCATGTATGATGACGGAACAAATGGAGATGCAACAGCTAATGACGGGGTGTACTCATGCTACATGCCTTTTTCCTCTTCTCCGCTTGTAAAGTTTTATTTAACTGCTCGTAATTCTCAGGCAATAGTTTTGTCTCCTGAAAGGGCTGAATATGAATTTTACAAATACTACGCTATCTCTGGGACTATTGACAGGCCTTCATCAAACAAAAAAGAGCTTCTTTACATTACTGATTTGCTAGGAAAAAAATGTAACTACAAAGAAAATACTCCACTAATGTATATCTACGATGATGGTAGTGTGGAAAAGAAATTCATTATAAAATAAATAGAATTGCTTTCATTGTCTATCTTGAATGCAAAAGTTATATTTGCAGCAATTAGCTGTAGATAAATCATGGGTAAAAACAAAGAATACAAAGGGTTAGATTTACCACATCTTGGTAAAGAAATATTGTCGTATTGGAATGAAAACTCTGTTTTTGAAAAAAGCACAAAAGAATCTAATCAATCTAATAATTTTACTTTTTATGAGGGGCCTCCGTCTGCCAACGGAATGCCTGGCATCCATCATGTTATTGCAAGAACTATAAAAGATCTTTTTTGTAGATACAAAACATTAAAAGGATATACTGTTAATAGAAAGGCTGGTTGGGACACGCATGGGCTTCCTGTTGAGCTTGGAGTTGAAAAAGAACTTAATTTAACCAAAGAAGATATTGGAACAAAGATATCTATACAAGAATACAACGAGGCTTGCAGAGTTAATGTGATGAAGTATAAAAAATCTTGGGAAGATATAACTAGTCAAATGGGTTATTGGGTAGATATGCAAAACCCGTATGTAACATATGACAACAAGTACATAGAAAGCGTTTGGTGGTTGTTAAAAGAACTACATAAAAAGAATCTTCTTTATAAGGGTCATACTATTCAGCCTTTTTCTCCAAAAGCTGGTACTGGACTGAGCACACACGAACTTAACCAACCGGGCTGCTATAAAAATGTTAAAGACACGTCAGCTGTTGCGCAATTCAAATTAATTGTTGATGAAAAAAGCGCATTTCTTTTTGAAAAAACAAAAAACTCAATCTATTTTCTTGCCTGGACTACAACACCATGGACCCTACCTTCAAATACTGCTTTAGCAGTAGGTAAAAAAATAAAGTATGTGTTAGTTGAAACTTTTAATCAATATAATGGTGAAAAAATCACTGTTGTGTTAGCAAAAGATTTACTGTCTAAATTTTTTAATAGTGATAATGAAAATTTAGGTTTTGAAAATTATAACATAGGAGACAAAAACCTTCCTTATTCTATTGTAGATGAGTTAGCTGGGGAAAAGCTTGTCGATATTAATTATGAGCAGTTACTAAAATACACCACCCCTACTGACGGAGACGCATTTAGAGTGCTTTCTGCAGATTTTGTAACTACAGAGGACGGAACCGGAATAGTGCATTTAGCCCCAAGTTTTGGTGCAGACGATAATAGGGTGGCCAAACAAAATGGGATTGGATCCTTGACTCTTGTTGATCAACAGGGAAAATTTACAGAAGAGGTTCATGATTTTAGCGGGCAATATGTAAAGGATGAGTATTACTCTAGTGATGATAGAAAGCCAAAACTGCCAGCGGACGTACAGATAGTTATAAAGCTTAAGGAAGATGGGCTGCTTTTTAAATCAGAAAAATATGAACACAGCTATCCTCATTGCTGGAGAACCGATAAGCCTATATTATACTACCCTCTTGATAGTTGGTTTGTTAAAACAACTGAGCACAAAGAAAGAATGCTTGAGTTAAACAAAACCATAAATTGGAAACCTAAATCTACCGGAGAAGGACGATTTGGAAACTGGCTTGAAAACCTTGTAGACTGGAATTTATCTAGGTCTCGTTTTTGGGGAGTTCCCCTTCCTATTTGGAGAAGTGAAGATGGGGGTGAAGAAGTTTGTATTGGTTCTTTAGAAGAGCTTAAAAAACAAATAGAACACTCCATTGTTTATGGCTACATGAAAGAAAACCCTCTAGCAAACTTTATACCAAATGATTTTTCAGAAAAGAATTATAATATTTTTGACATGCACCGTCCTTATGTTGATGAAATAGTTCTTGCATCGCCTAGCGGAAAAATGATGAAAAGAGAACTAGACTTAATAGATGTGTGGTTTGATTCCGGCTCAATGCCGTATGCACAATTACATTATCCTTTTGAAAACAAAGCTAAATTTAAAGATCAGTTTCCAGCAGATTTTATAGCAGAGGGGGTTGACCAAACAAGAGGATGGTTTTTTACCTTGCATGCAATATCAACATTACTATTTGATTCTTTAGCATATAAAAATGTCGTCTCGAACGGACTAGTTCTTGATAAGAGTGGCAATAAAATGTCTAAAAGATTAGGAAATGCCGTTGATCCGTTTGAAACAATAAAAAAACACGGGGCCGATCCTACAAGGTGGTATATGATTACTAATGCTCAGCCATGGGATAATCTCAAGTTCGATGAAGAAGGGATTGTCGAGGTTAAAAGAAAATTTTTTGGAACACTTTATAATGCATATTCTTTCTATGCTCTTTATGCAAACATAGATGATTTTGAATATAAAAATAATAGTTGTCCAGTTTCAAAAAGAGACAAAACAGACAAGTGGATAATATCTGAAATAAATTCATTAATTAAAGCTGTTGAAGAAGATTATGAAGATTATGAGCCAACTAAAGCTGCGCGAGCAATTCAAGATTTTGTTATTAACAAACTAAGCAACTGGTACATTAGGCTTAACAGAAGAAGGTTTTGGAAAGGGGAGTTTAATCAGGACAAAAAAAATGCGTATTCTACTCTTTTTGAGTGTCTTGAAAAAATATCATTAATATCAAGCCCAATTGCACCGTTTTACATGGACAGGCTATATCAAGATCTAAACCAGTGCAACAAATCGGTACATTTAGCTAAATTTCCAGCTTTTAACAATGAATTTATTAATGTTAATCTTGAAACTGAAATGCGGCTTGCTCAAAAACTTTCTTCTGCTATTTTGTCTTTGAGAAAAAAAGAAAAAATCCGAGTAAGACAACCTCTTGAGTGTGCATTAATAGCAACCTCAAATAATGCCATTAAGGATGGGGTGAAAAAAGCAAAAGAGATTGTGTTAGCAGAAACTAATTTAAAAAATATAACAATAATTGACGAAAGCTCAGAATTACTTTCAAAAAAAGCTAAGGCTAACTTTAAGGTTTTGGGGCCAAAATTTGGAAGTAAAATAAAAGAGGTCAGTGAGGCTATAGCAGCATTAGATTCAAAACAAATTAACCTTTTAGAATCTAAAGGGGAAATTAAATTAGCTCTTGGCCAGATCATTTCAATAAATGATGTTGAAATAGCTTCTAAAGAAATACAGGGCTACTCTGTAGCTTCAAATGAAGATTTCAGTGTAGCTCTTGATGTTAAAATCACTGAAGAATTAGAAAATGAAGGGTTGGCTAGAGAATTTGTCAACAGAATTCAAAATTTAAGAAAGGAAAAAAATTATTTAGTGACTGATAAGATCACCATTTCTATTGAAAAAAATGAGAAAATCGAAAGTGCTTTTAAAAATAATTTAAATTATATTTGTAATGAGACATTGTCAAATGAACTTGTCTTTTCATCATCAATCAACAATGATTATGAAAAAATAAGCTTAGTTGATAACATTATTTGCAATGTTTTAATTGACAAGCAATAAAATGAAAGAGAAAACAGTATACACAAAGGCAGAACTCAAAGAGTTCAAAAATATAATTCTACAAAAGATAGAAAGTGCAGAAGAAGACCTTGCAATTTTAAGAGCCTCAACTGCAAATGATGCAGACAATGGCACCGAGGACACCTCGCCTACATTTAAGGCATTTGAAGAGGGCTCAACAACGCTTTCTAAAGAAGAAAACACAAAGCTTGCTGAACGTCAGGCAAAGTTTATTGTTAACCTTAAAAACGCACTGATAAGAATTGAGAATAATTCATATGGAATTTGTCGTGTAACTGGCAAGCTCATTTCGAAGGAACGTCTTAAATTAGTGCCTCACGCAACACTAAGTATAGAAGCCAAAAAAGCTCAATAACAAACCTTGAGAAGAGTACTTTCTACCGCCATAACTCTTGTTCTTGTTGATCAAGCTCTTAAGTTTTGGATAAAAACAAATATGTTTCTTGGGCAAGAGTTTAAAATTTTTGACTGGTTTATAATTCACTTTACTGAAAACAACGGAATGGCCTTTGGGTTGGAATTTGGGGGTGATACAGGAAAGGTTCTGCTTAGTCTTTTTAGAATAATCGTTGTCATTTGGGGGGTTTATTATGTTAACGATTTAACAAAAAAAACCTTTCCTAAAGGAGCCCTTGTTTCTCTTGGTTTAGTAATTGGGGGGGCGATTGGAAATATTATAGACGGGGTTTTCTATGGCGTTTTCTTTAATGACAGTTACAATAAGATCGCAGAATTTATGCCATCAAGTGGTGGCTATGAAAGCCTTTTAAAAGGAAAGGTTGTTGACATGTTTTATTTCCCATTAATTAACACCCATCTGCCAGAATGGCTGCCATTTTTTGCAAATAAGCATTTTATTTTTTTCAGGCCTGTTTTCAATTTAGCTGACGCTGGAATATCAGTAGGAATGATTTTGTTAATTTTATTTTACAGAAAGTATTTTAGATAGTCGATATTCGTAAACAACGACAACTAACACCAAAATATTAAAGCAATAGAATATGTCCTCCATTGGAATATTTAAAATTCTAATACCCAGGTTTTGTTGATCATCATAAAGAACCACCGCGTTTTCGGTAAAACTTCCTGTTAAAAATCCATTTACTATGAAAAAAGGAATTAGTGAGAAGAGAAACATAATTTGAAACTTTTTCCACCATAAAGGTTTGTATAAATAAATTAAAACTAGTATAATTCCCGAGAGTGAAAAATATGTACTCGTATAAGTTTTGTTGTAATAAACAAGTGACAAAACAATCAATATAATTCCTGTTAAAACAGAAGTTATGTAATTTAATCTACTTGCTTTTTGGATTGTAAAAAAATAATTTATTGATTCATATATAAAAACACAGCAAAATGGAATAACAATAAAAAATAGCCACTCCTCAATTGGAAGTTTAAACAAATATAATCCCGAAACATAGTCGTTATTAAAGCTCCAGATTTGAAGCTTAGTAAAAACAATATCAATTGGTATATGAACAAGCATCATTATAAAAATTGCCTGAAATAATGCACTCCACTTTTTGTAATAACTGAGCTTATCTTCAAAGCTTCGAAGAAGAGGAAAGGATATGGAAAGTGCTAAAAGCAAAAAGTAAAAGTACTTATGTTCAAATAATTCCATTATTAATGTATTGAATTAAAAAGAAAACAACTTGTGAGAATAAAAGTGAAAAACATAGCTTTGTGTTAAGTTTAATTTTTCCTTTTACTAAAATAAATTGAATTATTAAAGAAACAAAAAACCACGCAATATAGTTTTGCAAAGGGATTTTTCCCGAAGACCAATACCAAAAATCCAACACTCCTGCTAAAGGCTCAATAATAAAATCAGTGACAACCATCAGAGTTGAGGCAAATAAAACAATGAGCCACCCGTGACGAAATATGTATGAGGAAATTCCAAAAGTTGCTAAAGAAAGTGTTAGCCAATTTACACCTATTATAAGTGGTGTCCCAAATATTTGTAACCCAAGTACCTGGCCATAATAATAATCTCCAAACACTACGCTTGAGTTAACTCCAATAATCTCTACTAAAACACCTATAACATATATTAAACTAATAGTTTTAAAAAGGTTAATTGAAAGGTTAGCATTTCCCCAAAAAAACAAAACTAACATGGTTAATAGATTTACTGGTGTCAATGTTAAAACGATCTCTTTAAATGGATCAAAAAAAAGTAAAATTGAACCAAAGATGTTGAAGAAAAACATCAAAAAACATGCTACATCTATTTTGTTTTTAAACATGTGGTGTTAAATTAATTCATCAACTATCTTTGCCGAAGACAACGCCAGGGGGATTCCTCCTCCAGGATGAACACTTCCTCCACAAAAATACAAACCCTTGATCTTATTAGAAAAATTAGGGTGTCTAAAAAATGCTGATGATTTTGTGTTAGAGGATGTTCCATATAAAGCCCCGGCGAAGGATAGTGTTTCTTTTTCGATTGTTCTCGGATCAACTAGCTGTTCTGTTAAAATTAATTTTTCAATTTCTATATTTAAATTTCTATTAATTTTTGAAATGATATTTGTTCTAATCTTTTGCAGCATCTCATCTGAAAATTGACCGGTATTGTGTGGTGCATTAATCATGACGAACCAATTTTCTTTTCCCAATGGCGCATCGTGCCCTATCTTTTTTGATGTAATATTTATATAAACGGTGGGGTCATGATATACCTCTCCATTTTTTATATAATCAAACTCTTTCTTATAGTCTTTAGAAAACAATATGTTGTGTAAGTCTAATTTTTCAAACTCCCCATCAATACCCCAATAAAAAATAATTGCAGATGATGATCTTTCACTTTTTTTGTGGCTTTTTTTAAAAAACTTTTTTGACAACAAATTATTATAAACAAAATGTATATCATTGTTACACACAACGACATCTGAAATTATTTCTTCTTTGTTTAAAACAATGGATTTGACCCTTGTCTTTTTTTCACAAATGTTTATTTTTTCGACCTGAGAGTTAAAACTAAACCTAACCCCAAGATCTAAAGCTAGTTTATAGAGAGATGTTGCAATAGACCTCATTCCACTTTTTGGATAATACGCTCCTTTTGAAAGCTCCAAATAAGAAATGCTATTTAACAAACCTGGAGCCAAATAAGGGTTTGAGCCGTTATATGTAGCAAACCTATTAAACAGCTGTGTTATCTTTTTATCGTTAAACTTTTTTTTATTAACCTCGTTCATGGTTTTAAACAAATTAAGAAATGGCAGTTTAAAGAAAGAGATTAAGACCTTCAAAGACAAATAACTCTTAATCTTGTGAAGAGATTTTTCTAAAAACAAATGGCTTGTTGCGTTAAAAATAAATTTATTTTTATTTAGATATTTATAGATTGTTTTTTTTGAAACCTTTGTTTTTTTTGAAATTTCACTTGCTAATTTTTTATTGTCAGAGTATGCTCTTATTATAGTTCCATCTTCATAAAAATATCTAAATGATTCGTCAAGAGAAAAATATTGAAAATAGTCGCGTGGATTTTTTTTAGCTAATACAAACAGCTCATCAATTTTTTCTGGCATTGTTAAAAGCGAAGG
>JBJKXM010000009.1:0-15057 GCA_045561575.1 Flavobacteriales bacterium | reverse complement strand
CAAAAGTTTTTAAAAAAAATCAAAAAAAAAGTGCTGCAAAAGCAACACTTATATTTCTTTTAAAGAATACATTTTATTTATGGCCCATTTCGTCAGAAACTGTTAATCTTTTTCTTCCTTTTGCTCTTCTTCTAGAAATTACTTTTTGACCATCAGCTGAAGACATACGGTCCATAAAGCCATGCTTATTTTTTCTTTTTCTGTTAGATGGTTGAAATGTTCTTTTAGGCATAATTCTTAATATATTCTATTTAGATGGCAAATTTAAGCTGTTTTTCTGTTCTGCAAAACATTTTAATAAATATTTTTTAGATAGAATTTTCTACCTAATATGGTAATTATATAGATTTAAAGAAAAATCAGCTTTTTCTTTTTTGAAAAATAACACTTTCCAAAAACCATCGTATATAACTTTTGTTGGCACATGATAATTATCAATATAATCTAAATAAACTACAACATCCATATCTAAATCAATCAACCAATTTTTATATACAAACTTATATTCTCTGTATATAACATTAAAATTATCTTTATCGAAATATGATAAAACTTTTCTTATCAAAGCTTTTTCACGATCTTTTTCTGTTAAATTTTCTTTTACCTTGACTGTAAAAACATAGCATGGTTTTCCTAAATACAAAGTGTCACTAATTATATAATCATAATATTTTTGCATATCAATATCAAAAATTGCAAATCTTTTACTAGCACCGCCTTTGGATTGCTTAACATTATCTGTTCCAATTGAAAACCCAATAGTTTTTGCATCTCTCATATTCTGACTTTCGTCCTTATTTTTTTTCTTACTAATAGACAAAGAAACATTAACTGTATCGTATGGGAAAAAAACCTCGTCAAATGCTTCAGTTGTATAATATTTATAGTCACCATTTCTTTTATATATTTTTCCTAAGTAATTTAATGAATCATCTATAACCCAAGCCTTATTCGAATCCACATAATGCGTACCAAGCCTATTCAATTCTCCAATTTTCTCATCTTTTTTATTGTAAATATTTAATTTACTACTATAGCTATGTTGAAAATATCTTAGGTGTTTAAAACCCTTATAAAAAGTTGTGTCATTTTTAACATATGAAATAAAATCTTCAACTGAAAAACCATTCTTTTGCTCAGAAATTATAACATCATCCAACTGAACAATTTTTAAAAGAGTATCCTGAGAGAAAGTATAATTCAAAGAAAAAAAACTAATTAAAATAATAAGATTCAACTTCATAAAACAAATATATAAAAAGCCGACACCTAAGTGTCGGCTTAAAACAATAGTTACACGTAAGCCGGATTCTGTTCTCTTTAAG
This sequence comes from Flavobacteriales bacterium, assembly GCA_045561575.1. Classification (GTDB taxonomy): domain Bacteria; phylum Bacteroidota; class Bacteroidia; order Flavobacteriales; family BACL11. Next base: position 13,732 of record JBJKXM010000009.1, on the reverse strand, counting down.
AGTGCTATCATTTATCTAGTATAATAGTTACCTATTATATCAAGCTGCCCACCCCCCAAGAAAGACGAGTAATCTCCATATCTTGGTATACATGGCATTGCACCGCATAGAGTTTACATGATTTCACTACAGCCAAACTGTACATTCTTTCTGTTGCACTAGTCCTCAGTTTACACTGGACGGATGTTATCCGCTATGCTACTCTTTGGTGTCCGGACTTTCCTCTTTAAAAATAAAGCGATAGCATCAGTAACTATCATAGCAAAAATAAGAATATCTTGCTAGTTTTATATTATTGAAGTCTCAAATTAGATTACATTTGTTAAATGGATTTTACTTTAAAAAAAGTTGATAAAAAATCAAATGCTAGATTAGGAGAAATTATAACTGACAATGGCAAAATAGATACTCCTATTTTTATGCCCGTTGGAACATCAGGAAGTGTTAAAGGGGTTCATCAACACGAACTAAAAGACGATTCTAAAGCGCAAATAATACTTGGAAATACATATCATTTATATTTAAGGCCTGGCCTGGACACTATTACTAAAGCTGGGGGTTTGCATAAATTTATTGGATGGGATAAACCAATCTTGACAGATAGTGGTGGATACCAAGTTTATTCTTTGGCAAATAATAGAAAAATATCCGAAAAAGGTGTTGAATTTCAATCTCATATTAACGGTTCAAGACATTTTTTTACTCCAGAGTATGCAATCGATGTACAGAGGTTGATAGGAGCAGATATTATTATGGCATTTGATGAGTGCACACCATATCCATGTGAATATAAATATGCAAAGGCATCAATGAACTTAACACATAGATGGTTAAAAAGGTGTTGTGATAGATTTAATATGACAAATGAAAAATATAATTTCTCACAATCGCTATTTCCAATAGTTCAAGGGAGTGTTTACAAAGATTTAAGAAAACAATCAGCTGAAGAAATTGTAAAGTATGAACTGGATGGATATGCAATTGGAGGATTATCAGTTGGTGAACCACATAATTTAATGTATGAAATGACAGAAATTGTAACCAACATTTTTCCAAAAAACAAACCTAGATATTTAATGGGTGTGGGAACACCATCAAATCTTCTAGAAAACATAGCATTGGGTATTGATATGTTTGACTGTGTAATGCCTAGTAGAAATGCAAGAAATGGTATGCTATTTACATCGGAGGGTACAATTAATATTAAAAATCAAAAATGGAAAAATGATTTTTCTCCTATTGACGAAAATGGGACCTCATATGTTGATGCAACATATTCAAAAGCTTATTTGAGACATTTATTCTCTAATAACGAACTCTTAGCAAAACAAATTGCAACACTTCACAATATTAGATTCTATATATGGTTATTAGAAGAAAGTAAAAAATATATTGCACTTGGAAAGTTTAGTGAATGGAAAGATAAAATGGTAAAAAAATTAGATCGAAGGCTCTAATGAAAAAATTTGACTGGTATATAATTAAGAAATTTTTAAGTACGTTTTTCTTTGCCATTTCACTTATACTTGTTATTGTTATTGTTTTTGATATCTCGGAGAAAATTGATGATTTTTTAAGAAGTGAAGTCTCTCTTGAAAAAATAATCTTTGATTACTATTTAAACTTCATACCTTATTTTGGAAATCTATTTAGCCCTCTATTTATATTTATTTCTGTAATATATTTTACTTCTAAAATGGCAGGAGATAGTGAGATAATAGCAATGTTAAATAGTGGTATGAGCTTTTCGAGACTACTAAGACCTTTTATTTTTTCTGCTATTTTTCTAGCATCGCTTTCATTCATTTTAGGAAATTTTATAATTCCAGAAACGAATAAAACTCGAATTGATTTTGAAAATAAATATGTAAAAAGAAAACAAAAGAAAAGAATTAAAAATATTCATATGCAAATCCAAAAAGATCAATATGTGTATATGGAAAGTTATAACAGAAGTAAAAATATTGGATATAAATTTACATTAGAAAATTTTGATAAAAATGTACTAAAAAGTAAATTAAGTGCAAATTATATTGAATATGATACTACCAAAAACTTATGGAAAGTAAAAGACTATAAGATTAGAAAGTATTATGATAAAAGTGAAGAAATTATAAAAGGAAGAACAATAGATACAATCATAAATTTAAAACCATCAGATTTAGCAAAAAATAAAAGTTTGGTAGAAACAATGGGAATGAAAAAATTAAATGAATTTATAAAGCAAGAAGAAATTAAAGGAACATCACAGATCACATATCACAAATTGGAAAAACATAAAAGAATTGCTAATCCTTTTTCCACAATTATTCTAACAATAATTGCTGTAGCAATTGGTTCAAGAAAAATAAGAAGTGGTGCTGGCATTCAATTAAGTATAGGACTCTTATTAAGCTTTGGATATATATTATTTATGCAGGTTTCAACTACATTTGCAACAAACAGTAATCTTTCTCCTTTGATTGCTGTTTGGATTCCTAACTTAATATATGGCTTAATTGCTATTTCATTAGCAAGATTTTCTTCGAAATAAATTATCTTTTCAACTTTTTATATTTAATTCGAGTAGGTGAAATATCACCAAGTCTTTTCCTTCTATTTTCTTCATAATCAGAAAATCCTCCTTCATAGTAATAAGCTCTTGAATTACCTTCAAAAGCTAAAATATGAGTGCAAATTCTATCTAAAAACCATCTATCGTGTGAGATAACAACAGCACATCCAGCAAAATTATCAAGACCTTCCTCTAATGCCCTTAAAGTATTAACGTCCAGGTCATTGGTTGGCTCATCTAAAAGTAAAACATTAGCCTCTTTTCTTAATGTAAGAGCAAGGTGTAGCCTATTTCTTTCACCACCAGAAAGAACCCCAACCTTTTTATTTTGATCAGATCCATTAAAATTAAATTTCGCAACATATGCTCGTGAGTTCATTAATTTTCCACCAACATTAATTTGTTCTTGACCATCAGTTATTTGCTCCCAAATTGTTTTATTAGGATCAATATCAGCATGTTGTTGATCAACATAAGCAATCTTTACAGTTTCTCCTACGCTGAAAGAACCAGAATCGGGTGTCTCCTGCCCCATTATCATTCTAAACAATGTTGTCTTTCCTGCCCCATTTGGACCAACTACACCAACTATTCCTGCAGGTGGAAGCTTAAATTCTAAATTCTCATAGAGTAATTTCTCATCATATGATTTAGAAACATCAACAGAGTCAATAACATTATTTCCTAGCCTAGGACCAGGTGGTATATATAATTCAATTTTCTCTTCTTTATCTTTTGATTTATTTTCAAGTAATTTTTCATAATTACTTAATCTAGCTTTAGATTTTGTTCTTCTTCCTTTAGGTGACATTCTTACCCATTCTAATTCTCTTTCTAATGTTTTTCTTCGTTTACTTTCAACTTTTTCTTCTTTGGCAAGTCTTTTAGACTTTTGATCCAGCCATGATGAATAATTTCCTTTCCAAGGAATACCCTCACCCCTATCTAGTTCCAAAATCCAACCAGCAACATTGTCCAGGAAATATCTATCATGAGTAATAGCTATAACTGTACCCTTATATTTTGATAAATGTTCTTCTAACCAAAGAACTGATTCTGCATCTAAATGGTTGGTTGGCTCATCAAGTAATAAAATCTCTGGCTCTTTTAACAATAATCTGCATAGTGCTACTCTTCTTCGTTCTCCACCAGATAGAACTGAAATTTTAGTTTCAGGTTCAGGACATCTTAAAGCATCCATTGCAATATTTAATTTAGTATCTAAATCCCATGCTCCAAGAGCATCTATTTTATCTTGCAATTCTCCTTGACGTTTCATTAAAGATTCCATCTTATCAGCATCTTCATAATATTCAGGAAGTGCAAACTTGTTATTTATATCATTATACTCCTGCAATACATCAACAGATTCTTGCATTCCTTGCTTAACAATATCAATTACAGTTTTAGAATCATCTAATTTAGGTTCTTGCTCTAAATAACCAATATTATATCCATCAGAAAAATGAACATCTCCTTGAAAGGACTTCTCTACTCCAGCAATGATTTTCAATAAAGTTGATTTTCCAGATCCATTTAATCCAATAATCCCGATTTTAGCTCCGTAGAAAAATGATAAATAAATATCTTTTAATACTTGTTTATTATTATTGTTGAACGATTTAGAGACTCCAACCATTGAAAATATAACTTTCTTATCTTCTGACATATTTTATTATTTTTATACAAAAATAAATATTAGTTCCACTTAAATTTTAAAAATGAATAAAAGTATAGGATTATCAATTATATTAATAGTAAGTGGAATTATTTTCTTACTAGACAACCTTGGTTATTTAGACATTTCAATTACATATTTAATTAAAACATATTGGCCAGTTATTCTAATATGGATTGGGTTAGAAAAACTATATCGAGATTTAAAATAAAACTTATAAAATATCGGTCAATTTAAAAGTTTGGTCTAAAACAACACCTTTTTCACCAAGTTTAACAGTACAACACTCATTATAATTATCATGCTGTAAAAAGATAATATGCTTATTTTTTGCTGCATCTAATAAAAACCTACTTTTTTCATCTAGAGTTTTTAATGGTTGCACATCATATCCCATAACATAAGCTAAAGGAATGTGGCCTGTACTTGGAAGTAAATCAGCTGCAAAAATTATAGTTTTCTCTTTATACTTAATATGAGGAATCATCTGTGATTCGGTATGACCATCAACAAACAAAACCTCAAAAAAATCTAGAAATTTTCCTCCTTTTTTAATAAAATTTAAATGACCACTCTGTTGAATTGGCAAAATATTGTCTTTTAAGAATGAGGCTTTTTCTCTATAGTTTGAATTAAGAGCATGTTCCCAATGTTGCTGATTGCTCCAATATTTAGCATTTTTAAATGTCATTTCAAAACCCGTTTTATCTTTATTCCATTTAACGCTACCACCACAATGATCAAAATGTAAATGACTCAAAAAAACATCTGTTATATCATCTTCTGAAAATCCATTTTTGTTAAGTGATTTTTTGAGAGTATCATCGCCATGAAGATAATAATGTCTCAAAAATCTATCATCTTGTTTATCTCCAATACCATTATCAATAAGTATTAATCTATTACCATCCTCAATAAGAAGTGATCTCATAGCCCAAGGACATAGGTTATTTTCATCAGAAGGGTTAGTTCTGCTCCACAAAACCTTAGGAACAACACCAAACATTGCTCCTCCATCTAATTTAAAATATCCCGTATCTATTGTATACAATCTCATGTTAGTAAATTTTATCTAATCAAAAGTAATAAAGTTGAATTATATGATACATTTAATTTGTAAATTTCATAATCATGAAAATTCATTTAATTGCTATTGGAGGTAGTGCTATGCATAATCTTGCAATTGCACTTCACCTAAAGGGATACCATATTTCTGGTTCTGATGACCAAATTTTCGAACCATCTAAAAGTAGACTTGAAAAACATGGTTTACTTCCAAAAAAAATTGGCTGGAATAAAGAAAACATTACACGAGATATAGATGCTGTAATATTAGGTATGCATGCTAAATCAGACAATCCAGAACTAATTAAAGCTAGAGAACTTGATTTAAATATTTATTCCTACCCTGAATACATATACGAACAAAGTAAAAATAAAAGAAGAATAGTTATAGGTGGAAGTCATGGTAAAACATCAATTACCGCAATGATTCTGCATGTACTTCAAAATTCAAACATAGAATGTGATTATATGGTAGGTGCAAAACTTGATGGATTTGATGTTATGGTGAAGATAACAGATAAAGCCCCAATAATTATTTTAGAAGGAGATGAATACTTATCGTCCACTATTGACAGAAGACCTAAGTTCCATTTATACAAACCAAATATTGCAGTAATTAGTGGTATAGCTTGGGATCACATAAATGTTTTTCCAACATTTGAAAATTATGTAGAACAGTTTAGAATATTTAAAAATTTAACTACTGATTGTCTTATTTTTTGCGAAGAAGATTCAGATTTAAATAAATTAATGAAAGAAGACACTGAATGTAAGACTATTGGATATAAAACTCCTGAACATACTATTAAAAATGGAACTACATTCATAAAAAATATTCCTTTAAAAATTTTTGGAAAACACAACCTACAAAATCTCAATGCCGCAAGACTTATATGTAAAGAACTTGGATTATCTGAAAAAGATTTCTATGGTAGTATTAAAACATTTAATGGTGCTTCTAATAGATTAGAATTAATTAGAAATGATACTAGTTCATCTATTTTCAAAGATTTTGCACATTCTCCATCAAAATTAATAGCTACAATTGATGCTGTAAAAAAACAATTTAGAAATAGAAAACTGGTTGCTTGTATGGAACTTCATACATTTAGTAGTCTAAATAAAAATTTTCTTAATCAATATGCCAATAGCATGAACAATGCAGACAATGCTATTGTTTACTTCAGTTTAGAAACAATAAAGCACAAAAAATTAGATCCTATAACAAAAGAAGATGTGAAAAATGCTTTTAAAAATGAAAATCTTAATGTTATAAATAACATCAAAGACCTAAAAAAATATTTAAAAAAACATTATACAGAAAACACAAATTTGTTAATGATGAGCTCGGGGAATTTTAATAAATTAAATTATAATGAAATATAAACTTTTTATAATTCTAATTTTTCTTTACCAAATTTCTAATTCTCAAATAAAGGAACATAAGTATTTAGGGACAATTATTATTGAAAATAATCAACCAATGAGCTTTTCATTAGATTTAATTGAAAAAGATGGAAAAGTAAGTGGTTATTCAATAACAAATCATAATACTGAAAATGAAACAAAAAGTGAAGTTCAAGGATTTTATATAAAAAATGATAAAAGCTTTCAATTACAAGAAACTCAAATTATTTATACTAAATCAGAGGCTCCAATTAATAGCTTCTGCTACATAAGAATGAATCTTAAATTAAAGAATAGATTTACTAAGAAAAGATTAGAAGGTAATTTTTATGGGAATTTTCTTGATAGTATTGAATGTGCTAAAGGCAAAGTTTTATTAGCTGAAAAGTCAGTTATTGAGAAAAAAATTGAAAAAATTGAAAAAAAGATAGATAGAATAAATAAAAAAAATGAGGAAATCACTCAAACTGAAATCTTAAAAGATGGGGATAAAATAAATCTAGATTGGACATTAAATTTCTTAACAATTAAGATATGGGATGCAAATGAAGAGGATGGAGATAAAATAAATCTAACAATTAATGATGATATTATTTTAAATGACTATAAAACTAAAAACAAATTCAAAAAAATAAAATATAAACTTTTAAAGGGCCAAAATAAATTAACAATTAAGGCTACAAGTCTTGGAACATCACCACCAAATACATCTAGAATTGAATTAATTGATAAAAAGAAAAAATATCCTCTCTTAACTCAATTAGAACTTAATAAATCTGTAACAATTAATATAACTCACTAACCCCAGCCAAATAGAGAACCAAATAGAAGAATTATTAGAAGCCATAATACAATATGAGCAAAACTTATAAAAAATCCTATTAAGCCCTGTATTCTTCCTTTTGTATCAAAAGATATAAATCCTAAAATTGTTGCTGGAATACTTAATAAAAGAAAAACCCAACCAAAACCAATATCAAGCCAAGGCAATAAAGCTAATACTGAAAGGATTAGTGATAAATTTCCAAAAAGAGCACTTTCACTTTCGGTGGTATCTTCATTTGAAACTATAATTTCAGGATTAATTTCAGAAACAGGAAATGAGGCAAACGAATTACTAACCAATAAAAAAAAGAAAAAAGTAAAAAAACGTTTTCTTAGAAATAAACTTATCAACCAACATTCTGAAATAATAAAATTACTTAATTTTCATATTTTCTAAAGAAGTATTATAAGCCTCAACTTCTTTATCAAAAGCTGCACCATCAGAAAAATGATATTCTTCTTTAATTTTATCCCCTTCCCATTTGTAAGAAAGATGAACCATATTTTTTATTGTATCCCCTGTATAATTTCCAACTGCATTCCAATCAAACCAAACTTGTGACCAGGTTTCTCCAGTAGGATAAGAGATTGTTTGACATATAATGCCTTTTTCATCATTCTCACCATATGTTGTATTAATATTAGAAAAAAAGCATATGATGTAGTTTTATAGCTTCAATACTTCCATCTATGTCATATGTTTTCTTCTTGTCCAGATACAGAAATCTTTAAATTTTCAGAAAAAAGTTCTTTAACTGCATCAAAATCTTTATTTACATAATTTTCAATATGTTTATTTAAAGCAATACTTTTTGGATCATCCCAAGTAACTTTAGTTACTTCAGAGGAACAACCAAATAGAAATATTGAAAGAATTAATAAGATATAGTTTTTCATTTTTTTTATGATTTGATTTTATCAAAATTGCAAAAATTAAAATTAATGATGATTAATGATTGTAAATAAAAAGTGACTCTGAAGGGATTCGAACCCCTAACCTCCTGATCCGTAATCAGGTGCTCTATCCAGTTAAGCTACAGAGCCATAAGATGATATATTGTTATAATATTTGAACATTTAAGCCATATAACTCGAGATCTTCTTGAAATAATTTTAACTCAGAAATCTCTCCACGTAAAATATCACATTTTCCATTTATATGTGTTAGCAAAGCACATTGTTCAGCTTGAATAGGGGTATGATCACATATAGCAACGAGACAATCAATAACATGCTCAAAAGTATTAAAGTTATCATCAATCAAATAAAGTGTTTTGATAGCAATACTTTTCTTATGAATTTTATTTTGTTCGTTGTAATCTAATGACATATTTATTTTTTTGATTTAACGCGAATTTAAGCTTAGTTAACTATAACAAAAATAGAAAATATAATCAATGAAACCTTAGCCAAAAAGAGAAAAAAAACAAAATTTAATTGATGAATAAATATTAGAATTTCTTTTTTATTTTTTTAAGAAATTTCTCAGGAGAATCTTCATTAGCTAACATATATCTAAATGGGTCTAACCCTTGTACAGATTTAGATTTTCTTTTGGTATCTTTTACATCAGTAATCGCGGCATTAAAATCAGGATTAGTTGATATTGCTCTCATTACACCACTTTTGTAAGTAAAGTAATATTCATCATAAAATTCTGTTTGTAGATATAGTGTAAGTATATCAGTATTTCTACCCTTTTCAATTAAAATATGACCATTTAACATACCATTAACTTGTGTTTCCTTAATATTACCAAGACCAATATTTTTTTGAGAAATAAAAGATTCATTCTTTTTATTCCAAACAAAATTGATTTTTGTCATTGCAATAGTTTGATTCATCTTTTTTGGGAGCTTCTCAAACGCATCATTAATCTCTAAATCAATCATCAAATCTTCTTTTGCGCTTTTACCTAAGAGTCTAGACAAATTATTCTCATAATTTATATCATATTCAAAAATTTCATCTCCAGGAGCAGAAAAAATATCGTTTGCCATAATTTCTAAAGCGTCATCTGAAAAATCAAAATCTAAGAAAAGAAACCCATCAAATCCAATCTCTCCTTTTTTATTAAAAATATTACCTACAGATGTAGTTTTTATTCTACCAAGATTAAAATTTAAATCTAAAATACCATTTCCTGTAACGGAACATGTTTTTTCATCTAAAATTAAATAATTTGAAGATGAATCTAAACCTCCAACTATGTATGAATTTAAATCATTATTATAATACACATTTGAATTTGCAGAGAAAAATTCAACATCTTTTGCTCTTTTCTTAGTGCTTAAAAAAGTAGAATAATACATTGATGAATCTTGATTATAATAAATTCCTGAATAAAGCTTATCATCAGTATTACTGAATAACTCTTCATTAAAACTAAATGAAATATTAAAAGGATCAATAAATGAAGAAAAACTAATCCATTTTTTTGGGAAGTTATTACAATTATGACTTAGTTTAAAATAACCTGTAAATTTTAAATCTTTTCTATCTCCAATAAGAACTATATCACCATAATAATTATATCTACTACCTATTTTAAAATCTTTTTCTTTATTGACATTTCCACTAGCAAAAGTAAGAGTATCTTCATTAACCTTTATTTCAGAGAAATAGATAGGCTGCTTAATATTATTTGCATCGGTGTAAACATAATCACCGGAAGCATTATAGTTATTTTTACTATAAATATCAACTGAAGAATTGTTAAATACGTGATACCTTACTAATGAATCTATTATAATCTTTGAGTTGCTTAAAGTTCTAATTTTAGCATTTCTTTCTACAGTTAAATTACCAGAATCAGGAAAAATTATTGCATCTGCAACAATCAAACTATCAACTCCTTTTGCATTTATTATAAAATCTCTTAAGCTATAATCAGCACTTTTTGCATAAAAAGATAATGAATCCTGCTCATTGTTTATAGAAATAAATTCTGATCTACTTTTTGATTGATGATCATTATTCCCAAATGTTAGTTGTTCTTTATCCATTTCCCATTTTAGCTGATCTATATAACAAATATATTCACTAGCAGGAAAATTAACATATGATCCAATTCCATTTGAAAAGAACATTCCATCTCTATCTTTTACATCAATATTTGCTCTTAGATTTTTTGCGCTAAATGCAAGATTATTGCTATTATCAAACACATTTAAATTTGCTGTATCAGCTTTAAACCAAGTTGAGTTAAATGAAAAGAATTTAGAAGAAACTTCAGCCAAATCTAATTTCATAATTCCGTTTCCAGTTAAACCAACGGGCTTAAGAAGAAGATTTCCTTGTAGACTTGCTTTTCCATCATATAAATTAAACATATCATGAGTCTGAAAAACTTCTAATTTGTCAAGATATGGTTCATAGTTACAATATGTTTTAGTATTTGAAGTTTGAGGAAATTCAATACCTTGATTAACTTCATTAATTGCTATGGCATCTGATAATAATTGAGTTGAATCAGGAAAGAAAATAATATTGTCAGAATGAATTACTGAGGTTAAATATTCAAATTTACCACTTCCTCTAAGACCATTATTTCCTAATTCAATTTCATTATAATACCTACTCTTACCAGAATATAAAGGAAAACCTTCTTTAGGTGTGGATCTTTTAAAGCCAAGAGAATAATCTGATTGTATAGTTAAAGTATCATCAAAAACAGGAAAAATATCTGATGATCTAAATGTTCCTGGGAACCACAATCCATTAGTGCTATAACTTTCTAAACTATCAATGGAAAATGGCTTTAGGTGAAATGAAAAGTTTTCTCTTTTATAAACTCCATTAAATATATTTTTATTATCGTAATAAACATAAGAATCATTAAAACTCTTAAAAATTGGATATTCTGGGTATTCTTGCTTTCTTAGTCCAGATTTATTAGAAGAATCATCAATCACTAATTCACCAGAAACTGCTTCGATTACTGTTTTTATTTTAGTTAGTAATGGATTATTATACATATCTAACTGAATAGGCTTTAAAGGAACAGAAAATTGAACTGAATCAATTTTTGGAAGATTAATTTTAAATTCATCATATTTAAAATGAAAATCCTGACCATATAAATTAACTCTACCATTTCCGGCAAAAATTCTTCCATTAAATACAAAATCTCTGTTTTTTTGAATTTTTACTTCTCCACCTCGAGGGTAAATAGCTACTTTTTGAGAATCACTAACTGCAATTTGATTAATACCTCTCATGATCAAATCTTTAGTTTCAATATTTAAAACAGCATTTACCATAACAAGAGAATTTCCAATAACTTTAGAATTGAATTGGATTACATCGTAATCTCCTTGTTTGGATTTAGCTAAAACATATCTTGACAAACTAGGTAAAACAGTTACTCTATCTTCTGAGAAATCATAAAATAAAAAACCCTTATTAGCTAAATCTATCAAATATGTTTGTACTTGAACAAAAGGAAACCTGATATATTTAGCAAAATCCTCAACAAAAAATTGAGATTCTTGTTTGTCATTTACATAATTGTCAATTAAAATAAGTGGATGAACTGCATCAATACCTTGTAATTCATCAAATCTGTTTTCTAAATACATATCTACTGATTCAAAATCTACTTCAGAAACAGATGTTCCAGGTAAAGATCCAAATGTTATAATATTTTTATCTATTTCCCATTCTAATAATTCAAATTTCATATTGAGTTTATGATATGTATTTAGCATCGGAGATGTGAAATTACCGGCCTTTGATAATTTTAATTTTCTTTTATTATTATCATAATTAAATTTCAAATTAGAATGATAAAGTGAATCAGAATCAAAATATATTTTAATACCAACTTGCTTTGAAGAAATAACCTCACCACCTAGATTAAATTTACTAGCGTTAGCAACAAAAATTTTTTTTCCATTGTTATTAAAAATTAGCCTTGCATCTGCGAATTTTCCACCATCCGCGATAAAAGTTGTTCCTTGTAATTTATAACCACCCTTATAATCAACTTGAGGATAAATATCTTTTATCACAATATCTTTTGAATACGATACAAACTTTGGATAGTTTTCGGCTTGTTTTCCTCTTGTAATCTTATTGACAAAGGTCCCTTCTAATTCAAAGGCAAACATTGATTTATTTACCAATAGTACTGAATCTGCTTGTAAGGAGGTTGTTCTAACATCTAATGAATAATTTTTGAGTTTTACATAAATAGAGTCTGAACTTAACCCTTGTTCAGACCAATCCATAGTTCCACCATTTCCGATTAAACTATATGAAAAAGGAAAGTATGATCCATTAGTTGCAAATGTTGTTATGATACTACCGTCAGAACTGCAAAATAAATTAATATCAGTAAAAACAATATAGGGACCTTTAGCATTAATTTTATAATCAAAATTATTGGAAGAAATATTCCATTTAGTTGTCTTAGTTTCTCTAAGAATATTTTCATTTACAAGATCCAGAGTAAAATAGAAAAAGACCAACAACTTTTTACTTGAATATTCGTCTAATGTTGAAGAAACTACATCAAGCCAATTAGATAGTTTATCATTTGAAACTTTTTTTTGGTTTTGAGCTATAATAGATAATATAAAATTGTTAAAATGAGTAGATGCTTTATACCTTTTCTTAAGCATCTTATTAGAAATGGAAACAATTTTAGTTTTGTTAGATTTAGACAAATAATCTTCAGAAGAAATCTTTTTAAACCTTTTATAATTATTTTTTAAATCGCTATTATCTGATGCCAACATAAAATCTGATAACTCTTTTAAAAATTTATTATAATCATTAGAAAATTCTTTTTTATTATTCTGCGCATGAGCAGAAACAAAACTTATAATAAGTATAGCTAATAAAAAAACTAACTTCTTAAATGCATCATATACCATTTACCTTTATTTTTTTTTGTTATTAAACATAAGCCTAATTGAGAAGCAGTCTCATAAATTATTTCAATATCATCCTCCAAAAATCCTGAAATTAGTAGTTCTCCTTTCTTTTTTAAAAAATTATAATACTTATGAATATCCTTTAGTATGATATTTCGATTAATATTAGCGAGAATTATATCAAAAACATGCCCTTGGTCAACTAAATCAATTTCTCCTTCAATAAAATCAATGTTTTCAATACTATTCAATTTTGAGTTTTCTATTGAATTTTGATATGCCCAATTATCAATATCGATTCCTATAATCTTTTTTGCATTTTTC
>JBJKXM010000008.1:0-15313 GCA_045561575.1 Flavobacteriales bacterium | reverse complement strand
CTCAAATAAATGGTTTTGATGATTGGTATTTACCTTCAAGAGATGAATTGTATCTAATGTACTTAAACATAGGCCAGGGAGGTTTAGATAGTAATAACAATATTGGAAATTTTAGTGATTCGCAGTATTGGTCATCATCAGAAAGTAATTTTTCTAATGCTTGGATTGTAGCTTTTGGTGTAGGTTTAAGTGAGAGTATTGCTAAAAATTCCTTTCATGGAAGGGTAAGAACTGTTCGCTCTTTTTAATTAAGGGTGGACATATAGTTGGACACTATTGATTGTTTTCATATTGATGGGCCTTACGGTCCTTATTTCGAACTTTTTTAGAAAATTAAAATAATTAGAAACTTCACCCCCAGGCGTGAAACGAATTTTAGATATTTGCCTCATAATTGCATCATTAATTATAAAAACTAAAAAGTATGAAAAACATTTTACTAACATTTGCCATCGCTTTAGGTCTATCTCTAACCACAAAGGCACAAGGAGTAATAACAGCCGTCCCTTGTGATCAGTTAGGTATGGTTATGAATGTAGGTTCTTCAGAAACCTCTATCAGTATTTACCACTCAGGCCAATATATGACTCATCCACAATCAGAAAATATTTTTATGTGGGAGTTTACAGACCAACAAGGAAATATAGTACATCAAGATACTATAGTTGACCAAGAAACAATAGCTTTTGGTCATAATTGGTCATTAACCGATACAATGAATGTTACAGTACATTTTATAAATGATTCAGCTAATTTGGATAACTGGTATATTTCTGAAGGTTTACCTCTTACTGGTGAATCAATTAACTGTTTGTTTGAAGACCAGATATACTGGCATATTGATACATTTCCTAATGGAACACCTTATGGATCTTGGACATTTATTCACAACAACCCTGGTGTAGATCAAAACACTCAGACAGCAATTGATAATCATTCTGTAAATAATAAAAGTTTAATCAAGATTATTGATTTGTTAGGAAGAGAAACGGATATAGAAACCAATAAACTATTGTTATACATTTATAGTAATGGAACAATAGAGAAGAAATATATCACCAAATAATTGAATAAAATATTTTTATCTATAGCACTATTTTTTAGTGCAATTAGCTATAATACTTATTCAAATTCACAATCAGATTCCTTAAGATTAGTTTGGCAAAATGAGGAGTTATTAGATTCTACACGATTTGAGGCTTTAGATGAGTATTATGACCTTTATGTCAATGTAATGCCTGATTCTGTTCTTTCCTCGCTTAATTATTATTATGATTTAGCAATAGAAAAGAAAGCTGAAAGACAAATTTATAGAGCACTTCTAAGAAAGGGGAATGTCTACAGAAATCAAAATAAAAAAGAAGAAGCTATAAGTAAATACAAATTAGCCATGAATGTTGCTCAAAACATGAATAATTCTCAACTTGAAGCAATTGTTATAGGCAATTTTGGAAATGTTCATCTCGATATTGGAGAATATTTTGAGGCTATAAAATTCTATAATGAAGCAAAAGATATTTTTGTTAAAGAAAATGATTTTGATGGTGAAGGTAGAATGCTTAATGGTATTGGAGCTATTAATACAAAAATTGGTAATTATGATCTTGCTCTTACTCATTATAACAAAGCATTAATCGCATACAATAAAGCTGATAAATCCAATATTAGTTTAGCGTTAATTTCAATGAATATTGGACTTATCCATTTTTATGAAAAATCTTTTGTTAAAGCTGAAAAAGCATTTAATGAAGCTATAAAAAAACTTGATCCTATAAATAATATTTTCTTTTTAAAGGACTGTTATTTTATGCTAGGTTACATTAAACTAGAGTTAAATGAAATAGAAACTGCTGATTGGTATGCAACAAAAAGTTTAAAATTTAATAAACAGTTAGATATTGGAGCTGGAATTCTTACTTCAAAAATTCTAAAAGCAAAGATTTTATATAAATCAAATAAAGATCAAGCTTTAATAGATATTGAAGGTTTGTTAAATGAAGTTTCTGAAAGTTCTAATTTTGAAATGAAACAATCAGTTTATGAATTTTTATATGAAGCTTATAAGGACAATGAAAAATGGGAATTGTCTTTGAAAATGCATGAATTGTTATTAGCCTATAATGATAGTATAGAACAAAGGAAAAATAGTTTTAAAGTTGTTAGAGAGGCTGTTGAAAATGAATACAAAGCTAAATTATATGAGAATCAACTCAAGTACGAGAACGATAAAGCTGAATTGAAAATAAAACAAGTAAAAAGAACCTCATTTATTACTGCTTTTTTTATAATTATTATTTCTATTCTTTCATTTTTTATGATTTTAAGAATTAAACAAAATACTAAAAGAAGAAACATTTTGCTTGATGAAATTAAATTGCTAAAAAATCAGAATTTTAGTTCTATATCTGAGAACAATAATTTTGAATTAAACAAGCAGAAACTTGATGATAAAATAGAAAGAGTTTTAAATGAAACTGATTGGTCTATACTTAATATTTTAATAGAAGATCCAACAGCAATGAATAAACAAATTGCTGAAAAAGCTAACTTAAGTATTGATGGGGTAGGTTCTTCACTTAGAAGAATGTATGAGTATTTTGAAATACATGAAACTAAATATAAAAAGATTGCTTTATTACATAAAGTAATAAAGATTTCAGAGTTAAAATAAAGTTAATCTTTGAGTAAAGTCCCGTCCAGACCGCAACAATAAAAGTTAAACCCTTATAATTCAATAGATTATGAGGGTTTTTTAATTCTGTTTAACAGTATGTTTAACAGTTTTGATTAGTTTTCTTCTTCTGTTTCTGTGAAATTTATATTAACCACAATAGGCTCGATTTCTTCAATTTCTTCATATGCTTTCTTTTTGCCAATAGCATAGGGAAGGAGCTTACTTACAGCGTTAATGTATTCTGTTGGATTAGTTATTTGATTAAGCATATCGCTTAGTTTGTTTCCATCTATAGCTAAGCCTATTTGTTCTCTTAAAAGCTTTGTAGAGCTACTTATAGAGCCTACAGGCCTTCCTAATGGGTTTCCGCTTGTTCCTTTCTTAAATGGCATATTATATCGTTTAGTATATAATAGAAAAAAGGCTTATTTATTCAATAATTATCTTCTTTTCAATTTTTCCATTATCATAGATAAAGTTACATTACTTTTTAGAAATGTTAAAACACATTTTCAACAACAATCATTTGAACCGCAAGAATTTGGTTCTAATTGAATAGGTGGACAAGGTACTGTGCCGTAGGAGCAATACACACAACAATCATTATTTATTGGGGTTAATACTTTCTTACATCCTTTACATTCATAAAACCATCGACAAGATTCTGTAGGCATTGTTTCAGCTTCCTTGTGATTGCACTCAGGGCAAGTTATTTTAGATTCTATTACTATTCTTTTCACAAAGTAAACTTACTCAATAATTTTCTAAAATAGTTCTAAATAAGGACCGAGAGGTCCATTAAAATAAAAACAACCAATAGTGTCCAACTATATGTCCACCCCTAACTAAAAAACCCTCATAATCTATTGAATTATAAGGGTTTAAATTTTATTGTTGCGGTCTGGACGGGACTCGAACCCGCGACCCCATGCGTGACAGGCATGTATTCTAACCAACTGAACTACCAGACCGTTCTCTAAAAGAAATGCAAACTTAAAAGATTTTTTAGTAACTCAAAACATTTTTTGCCTTTTAAGTAAATATGAAGTTATAATTTGTTCATATCCACTATTTATGTCAACTTCTATCAAGTCAATCTTATATTGCAAACACTTTAATCTTAAGTTTTTTAAAAATAAATCAATTTTAGCAGAATAATTATTTTTAAAATGAAATGGATTTAGCTTAATGTTTTCACCAGATTCAAGATCAATAAAATTATATGGTTTATTTTCAAATTCAAGTTTTTGTTCTTTTGAAACATCTGAAAGATGAAATAAAATAACTTCATTTCTTTTATGTTTTAAATGTCTAAATGAATCAAATACTTCATCTAAATTACTCTCATTAAATAGATCAGAAAATAAAATAACTAATGAACGCTGATTTATTCTATCAGCTACTTCATGTAATGTTGAAATAGTTGAAGTTTTTCTTTGTGATAATTTTGCATCAACTGAAAGTATTTTTTCGAACTCATTGTAAATAATTTGATGGTGTCTATTAGATGTTTTTGATAAAATATGATTATCAATTTTATCTGAATAAGTTGTTAAACCAACAGCATCTCTTTGTTTTTTAAATAACTGCATTAAAACAGAAGAAGCATAAATACTAAACAGCACTTTATTTGGATTTTTCAAGGAGATATTTGAAAAATTTGGATAATACATAGAAGAAGATGTGTCAATAATTAATTGACACCTAAGATTTGTTTCCTCTTCAAATCTTTTTACAAATAATTTATCTGTTCTTGCAAAAAGTTTCCAATCAATATGTCGGGTACTTTCACCAGGATTATAAAACTTGTGTTCAGCAAACTCAACTGAAAATCCATGATACGGACTTTTGTGTTTTCCTGTTATAAAACCCTCCACTACTTGACGAGCAAAGAATTCAATATTTGTTGCAAGTTTTATTTGATCAATATTTTCCATAAAAAAAAGGGCCGAAGCCCTTAAATTAGAATTGTAAATTACATGTGGGCTTGTAATTTCTCCAATAATTGTGATTTTGGGACTACACCTACCATCTTATCAACAACTTCACCATTTTTAAAAACAAGTAAAGTTGGAATATTTCTAACTCCAAATTTAACTGATGTGTCAGAATTACTATCAACATCTAACTTACCAATAACTGCTTGGTCTTTTAGCTCATCGTGTAATTCATCTACAATTGGCCCTATTGTTCTACATGGACCACACCAAGTTGCCCAAAAGTCAACAAGTACAGGTTTGTCTGAATCTAATACTAATTCTTGAAAATTTTGATCTGTAAATTCTAATGCCATTTCTATAATTTTTTTGTTATTACAAAGTTATAAATTATTTTGTCAATTAATACTTAATGAAAGTTCATCAATACTATTGATTTCTGTGATAAATTCTTTATTTAAATCTACTTTAAGTTTTCGAGATAATAAATCAACATGATAGTTTTTTTCTGAATCAATAACACTAAAAATCAATGAATGTTTTCCTTTATTAGCCTCAACTATTTGAACAGTTTTTTCTACTAATGATTCAGTAATTGAGTTTATCTCTAACTTGAGCACAACATCTCTTACTTCACTATCTGTTAATTCTGATAGTAAGCACATATTAATAATCTTAAATTCAAGATCATCATTATAAAACTTCTTTTTCACTCTTCCTGTTACATGTATAATCCAAAATGGTGTTAAGAAAGATTTAAACTTTATATAATCATCTCCAAATAAAAAGAACTTATAAGCACCAAAGAAATCTTCCATATGAAGTATTCCAAACTTCTTACCTTTCTGTGTTTCCTTGTGTTCTACTTCAGTTATAACACCAGATAATCTTATTTCTTTATTCTCAATCTTTTGAAGATCGGAGAGAATAGATAAATTAGAATTTGAAAAGTTATCTATTTCAAAACGATAATCGTCTAATGGATGTCCGGAAAGGTATATCCCAACCACTTCCTTTTCTTTTGATAACAAATCCATTGTAGACCATTCTTCACAATCTAAAACAGCTGGTGGTTGAATTATAGAATCTGAATTTTCACCAAACATATTAAATTGATTAGAATTTTTTGTGTCCTGAATTTTATTACCAAACTTGATCATTTTTTCAATATAGTTTTGGTCTTTTTCAATTTCAAAATATTCAGATCTATTTATACCAAAAGAATCAAAACCGCCGGAATAAGCTAAACTTTCTAATGTTCTTTTATTTGCAGATCTTAAATCTACTCTTGAGACAAAATCACTAAAATCATTATAATTTCCATTTTCTTTTCTTTCATCAACAATAGCTTTTACTGCTCCTTCTCCAACCCCTTTTACTGCTCCTAGCCCAAACCTTACTTCACCCTCTTTATTAACTGCGAATTTAAAAAAGCTCTCATTTACATCAGGACCTAAAACTTTGACTCCCATATCTCTACATTCTTCCATATAAAGTGTAATATCTTTAATATCCTTCATGTGATTTGTCAATATAGCAGCCATCAACTCTGCAGGATAATGAGCTTTAAGATATGCTGTTTGATAAGCTATTAAAGCATAGCAAGTTGAATGAGATTTGTTAAATGCATAAGAGGCAAAAGCTTCCCAATCTGTCCATATCTTTTCAACTACCTTTATATCAAATCCATTTTCTTCACAACCTTCAAAAAATTTAGGTTTTAATTTATCAAGAACTGATTTAATTTTCTTACCCATTCCCTTTCTAAGCATATCAGCATCACCCTTTGAAAAATTAGCTAACTTTTGAGAAAGTAGCATAACCTGCTCTTGATAAACTGTAATACCATATGTTGAAGAAAGATAATCTTCCATTTCAGGCAAATCATAAACTATTTCTTCTTTACCATGCTTTCTCTTAATATAATTTGGAATATATTCCATTGGACCAGGTCTATACAAAGCATTCATAGCAATCAAATCATCAAATTTATCAGGCTTTAAATGCTTTAAGTGGGCACGCATTCCATCTGAAGAAAACTGAAATATCCCTTTTGTCTTTCCGTTTTTAAAAATTTCATAAGTTTTTTCATCATCTAATGGAATATTATCAATATCAATATCTTTATTATGAAGCTTCTGAATGATTTTAACACAATCTTTAATAATTGTAAGGTTTCTAAGTCCCAAAAAATCCATTTTCAACAATCCTGCATTCTCAACAACACTATTATCGAATTGTGTTACCATAAGATCTGAATCCTTTGAATTTGTAATTGGAATTAAATCAATCAAAGGCTCAGGGGTAATAATGATTCCACATGCGTGTGTTCCAACATTTCTAACAGACCCTTCTAATTTTATTGCATTGTTTATTGTTTCAGCATGAAGATTATCTCCTTTTGAAAACTCAATTAACTTTTTGGCATTTGAAAACTGATCTTTTTTAACATTCTTTTTTAAGTCAGTATCTGAATAATTAAAAATTTTGTTTAATGACATAAAATCAGGTACAAGCTTAGCCATCTTATCTGCTTCAAACAATGGTAAATCTAGAACTCTTGCTGTATCTCTTATTGAAGATTTTGCAGCCATTGTTCCGAATGTAATTATTTGTGCCACTTTATTTTTACCATATTTTTCAACTACCCAATCAATAACTCTTGACCTACCTTCATCATCAAAATCTATGTCAATATCAGGTAACGATATTCTTTCAGGATTTAAAAATCGCTCAAAAAGCAAATCATATTTGATTGGGTCAACATTTGTAATTTTGGTACAATAAGCAACTACAGAACCAGCTGCGGGATCCTCTTCCAGGACCTACAGATACATTCATTTTTCTTGCTTGCTCTATGAAATCTTGTACAATCAAGAAGTAACCTGGATATCCAGATTTTTCAATAGTTTCTAATTCAAAATCTATTCTTTCCTTGATTTCATCACTTATCTCTAAATATCTTTCCTTAGCTCCTTTATATGTAAGATGTTTTAAATATGCATTCTCTCCTCTTTTCCCCCCATCTTCATTATCCAATTTATCTTTAAACTCATCTGGAATATCAAATTCGGGAAGTAAAACTTCAGTACTTAAATTATATACTTCTACCTTATCAATGATTTCTTGAATATTTTGTAATGCAGATGGTAAATCTTTAAATAAAGAATTCATTTCATTTGAACTCTTAAAATAAAACTCATCATTTGGGAAACCATATCTAAAACCTCTTCCCTTTCCAATAGGTGTAGATTTTTGCTCAGCATCCTTCACACATAGTAAAATATCATGAGATGATGCATCTTCTTTGTTAAGATAATAAACATTGTTTGATGCAATCAATTTTACATTGTATTTTTTTGCTAATTTGATTAAAACATTGTTTACATGATCTTCTTCTTCTAAACCATGTCTGTTTATTTCAACATAAAAATCATCTCCGAAATTATCTAACCACCATTTAAATTCCTCTTCAGCTTGTTCTTCGCCAACATTCAAAATTAAATTTGAAATACAACCGTACAAACTTCCACTAAGGACTATAAGACCTTCTTTATATTTTAAAATCAAATCCTTATCTACTCTTGGAACATAATAAAAACCATCAATATAAGCTAATGAACAAAGTTTAGCTAAATTGTGATAGCCATTTTTATTCTTTGCTAAAAAAGGAATTTGAGCTCCATAGTCTTTGAATGATTTATCAGAATGATTACTACATACATTTAATTCACATCCTAAAATTGGTTTAATCTTTAAATTATTAGTGTCTAAATCTGAATTAATAGGATGTTTTAACACAGCATTTATAAACTTATAAGCACCAAACATATTTGCATGATCAGTTAAGCCTATAGCAGGCATTTGAAGTTCAGCAGCTTTACTAACTAAAAGATCTAAGTCACTACTAGCTTGTAAAATTGAAAATTGAGAATGAACATGTAAATGAGAGAAACAAGAATTTGAATCTTCATTAACAATAATTTCTTCTTCATTTATTTCAATAATTTCTTCATTTGAATTTTCATCAACTTCTTCATTATCATAAGGCTGTACATTTAAACCGATTAATTTAATTGTAGATGGATTATTCTCAGAAAAGTCAAGAAAATCTTGCTCTTGCATTCCAACTTTTTCAAATGAAATAATTTTTAATCTTATTAGTTCTAGAAAACACCTTGTAGTTGCTTCAACATCTGCAGAGGCATTGTGAGCTTCAGCAAAACTTTCATTAAATAATTTATGATATAGTTCAGATAAATTTGGCCATTTGAACTTACCTCCTCTACCCCCAGGAAGTTGACAAAAGTCTGTTGATTCTTCTTTTGTATCAATTGATTTTTTTTGATCTAAAACATTTTTCATTTCAGATCTTAAAAATTCACAACCAACTATATTATTATCAAAACTAATATTGTGACCAATAATATATTTAGCATTTTCTAATGCTTCTGTAAAATGAGATAAAACATTAATTAAAGGAATACCTTTTTTGTGAGCAAGCTCAGTTGAGATCCCATGTATCTTTTCAGAATTATATGGAATAGTAAATCCATCAGGTTTAACAATATAATTTTTAACCTCAATTAAATCGCCTTTTATGTCGTGAATTTGCCAAGCAATTTGCACTAATCTAGGCCAATTATTGAAATCTGTTAATGGAGCTCTATAATTTAACGGCAGCCCTGTTGTTTCTGTATCAAATATTAAATACACCTAAAGTTTGTTTAAATTACTATTAGTGTAAATTTAGAAAAAAGAGAAAGTTTAATATTTGAAAAAAGTCTTAACTTTAGTAGAAGTTAATAACTTTTTATAGGAACCCAACACTTTTCATCCATTCATCGTTATAGACTTTTGCAATGTATCTAGACCCATGGTCATGTAATAAAACAACTACAACATCATTAGCAGATAAATTATGTTTTAATTGATCTAATCCAGCAATTGCACTTCCACAAGAATAACCACAAAACAAACCTTCTTCTTTTGCTAATTTTCTAGTGTAAATCGCTCCGTCTTTATCTGTTACTTTTTCGAAATGGTCTATTAAATTAAAATCTACATTCTCAGGAAGAATATCTTCTCCAATCCCTTCTGTTATATATGGATAAATTTCTTTTTCATCAAAAACACCTGTTTCGTGGTATTTTTTAAATACTGATCCATAAGTATCTACTCCCCAAATTTTAATATCTGGATTCTTTTCCTTTAAGTATCTTCCTACACCGGAAATTGTACCTCCTGTTCCAACTCCTACAATGAAGTGAGTAATCTTACCATCGGTCTGCTCCCATATTTCTGGCCCCGTTGATTCATAATGTGCTAATCTATTTGACAAATTTGAGTATTGATCAGGGTAATATGAATTTTCTATTTCTTTACTTAACCTTGCTGCAACAGAATAATAAGAATCAGGATGGTCAGGAGCAACATTTGTTGGGCAAACGTAAACTTGAGCACCCATTGCTTTTAATATATCCATTTTCTCTTTTGACTGCTTGTCGGACATAGTACATATTAATTTATATCCTTTTTTTATACAGGCTAAAGCTAATCCCATTCCAGTATTACCTGATGTTCCCTCAATAATTGTTCCTCCCTCTTTGATAAGTCCTTTTGCTTCAGCATCTTCAATCATCTTAAGCGCCATACGATCTTTGGTGGAGTGACCAGGATTAAAACTTTCTACTTTTGCTAATAATAAAGCATCAGTATTTATTACTTTATTAAGTTTTACAAGAGGAGTATTTCCAATTGTATCAACAATACTGTTGTAGTATTTCATAAGTTAAATTGTTTTACAAATTTACAAACAACTACTCAAACTTAATTGATTTAGCTGGAGATATTTTGGATATCACTACTGAAGGAATAACCAATATTAAGTAACAAATAATAATAGTTCCTATATTAATAAGAAATAGAGACATTAACTCAATTTTTACAGGAACAAAACTCATAAAATATATATTCTCATCGAGACTTATTAAATCAAAGTAGTTTTGACATATTGAAAATGTTAAAGCAATTAAGTTACCCCAAAACAAACCATTGAAAATAATATATAAAGAGTTATAAATAAATACATTTCTAATATTCCAATTAGTAGCTCCTATTGCTTTTAAAATCCCAATCAATCTGCTTTTTTCTAAAATGATAATTAATAAAGATGTTATCATATTAACTCCCCCAACTATAAGCATAAGGATTAAAATAATTAAAACATTAAAATCCTGTAATCTAAGCCAATCAAAAATCTGTGGATACTTTTGTTTTATATCTAAAGCTTTTAAATCATAATCAATATTTTCATCAATAATTTCTGAAAATAATTCAATGTTGCTAATATTATTTGTGATTATTTCATAACCACCCACTTGATTACCTTCCCAATTATTTAATTTTTGAATATGCTTTAAATCTCCAATTATTACAACTTCATCGAACTCAGCAAGACCTGTATTATATATACCTATAACTTTAAACTTTCTTACCCTTGTTGGCTTTTGCACATAATACATAACTAAATCATTACCTACATCTAATTTCATTTTATTAGATATATTTTTTGATATTATCACATTTTTACTTGTAGTTGTATCATTAAATACTGGCAATTCTCCAGAAATAAGATTTTCATCAAAAAATTTCCAATTATAATTTTTATCAACTCCTTTTAAAACAACACCTAAAATCTCATCACTTTCTTTAATGATACCAGCTTTTGTAGCAAATGGATGAATACTACTTACAAAATCTAAAGATTCAATTTTAGAAAAAACATCCGGATTTAGAAAAATAGGATCATTTTCATAAGATTGGTTATAATTAAACTTAGAAATATTAATATGACCACCAAAACCAAATACTTTATTACTTATTTCATTTTTAAAACCAGAAAGAATAAATACTGACAAAATCATTATAGCAACTGAAAGGGCTATTGCTAAAATTGCTATACGAATTATAGGGCGTGTATAATTATTATTGTTTTCTTTTGTATTAAATAATCTTTTTGCAATAAAAAGAGATGTATTCATAATGGCTAAAATAAGACAAAATATTATCATATTACTTTTACTCTCTAGTTTTGGAATGTATGCACAGAAACTTGTTTTAGGAGCTGAAAGAATTGATAAAATTTTAAAAACAATTGATAATAAAAATATTGCTATTGTTGGTAATCAAACCTCCGTTGTTAATCAAGTTCATTTAGTAGATACCCTAATTTCACTCAATCAAAAAATTATATCAGTTTTTTCTCCAGAACATGGATTTAGAGGTATTGAGGATGCTGGAGCTAAAGTTGACAATGAAATAGACAAAAAAACAGGACTTCCTATCATATCACTCTATGGAAAAAATAAAAAACCAACAAGCGAGCAATTAATAGGAATTGATATCATTATCTTTGACATACAAGATGTAGGTGCTAGGTTTTACACATATATTTCAACCCTACATTACATTCTAGAAGCTTGCAGTGAAAAAAATATCAAAGTAGTCATTCTAGATAGACCCAATCCTAATGGGCACTATGTTGATGGTCCTATTCTTGAAGAAAAATACAAGTCCTTTGTTGGAATGCATCAAATTCCAATTGTTCATGGCATGACAATAGGTGAATACGCTACAATGATTGTAGGAGAAAAATGGATAGAAAATAATTGTAATTTAGAAATTATAGAAATGATTAATTACAATAGAAATGATAATTATGAGCTTCCTATAAAACCATCTCCAAATCTTCCAAATGGTAAATCAATTAATCTATACCCTTCTCTTTGTTTATTTGAGGGTACTAATGTAAGTGTAGGAAGAGGAACTGATAAACCTTTTCAACATTTTGGATCTCCTTCTTTGAAATTTTATAGTTATGCTTTTCAACCCAAAAGTGGGCCTGGAAGTAAATATCCAAAACATGAAAACAAAACATGTGTCGGAAAAAACTTAGAAAACTACCCTTATTTAAACTCTATTAATCTAAACTGGCTAATAGAATCATATAATCAAACTAACAAAAAAGAGGATTTTTTTAATAGTTTTTTTGATAAGCTTGCAGGTACTGATAAGCTTAGAACACAAATTATCTCAGGATTAAATGAAAAAGAGATTAGATCAAGTTGGAAAACAGGACTAAAAGAGTTTAAAAAGACTAGAACAAAGTATTTACTATATTAAATTCTGCCTGGATATAATTTTAAAGCTTCCTCTAAACACTTAATTGCTTTTTTAAGAGAGTCAAGATTTAAAACATAAGCAATTCTAACTTGATTATATCCCTCACCATCAGTTGAATAAAAACCAGCTGCAGGAGCAACCATTAATGTTTCGTTATTATAATCAAATTCTTCCAACAACCACTGTGCAAACTTTTCAGCATTATCTACCGGTAATTCTGCGATTGCATAAAAAGCTCCTTTAGGTTTTGGGCATAAAACTCCAGGAATTTGATTTAACCCATCAACAAGCAAATCTCTTCTTAAAACATATTCTTTAATAACATCATCAAAATATGATTTTGGAGTTGATAAAGCTGCCTCTCCTGCTACTTGACCAAATGTTGGAGGGGAAAGTCTAGCTTGAGCAAATTTTAGAGCTGTGTTTATAACATCCTTATTTTTTGATACTATACAACCAACTCTAATACCACACATACTATATCTCTTAGATGTAGAATCAATTACAACAGCATTATCTTCTAATCCATCTAAATTTAATACAGAAATATGACTATTACCATCATAAGAAAACTCTCTATAAACTTCATCAGCAAATAAAAACAAATCATATTTTTTTACTAAGTCTCGTAGTGTCTCCAGTTCTTCTAAAGAATATAAATATCCAGTAGGATTTCCAGGATTACAGATTAAAATAGCTTTAGTTTTATTTGTAATAAGTTTCTCAAACTCCTCAATTGAAGGTAAAGCAAACCCATTATTTATTGAAGTGGAAATAGGCTTAACTTTTATACCGGCTGATGCAGAAAAACCGTTATAGTTTGCATAAAACGGTTCAGGGATAATAACCTCATCACCAGTATCCAAACAACTATTTAATCCAAATAGTAAAGCCTCTGACCCGCCTGTTGTTATCATCAATTCATCGTAGCTAATGTTGATGTCCAATGATTGATAATAAGCAGCTAATCCTTTTCTATAACTTTCAAATCCAGCAGAATGACTATACTCTACAACTTGTTTTGAGAAGTTCTTTACAGCATCTAAAGCAACTTGAGGAGTTTCAATATCAGGCTGGCCAATATTTAAATGGTATACTTTTTTACCATTTTTTTTAGCTTGTTCTGCATAAGGAACTAATTTTCTAATGGGAGACTCAGGCATATTTGTGCCCTTTGTAGATATTTTTGGCATAATGAATAAAAAAAACACCTCAACTAGTGAGGTGTAAATATTTGTGATTTATTAATTTCTTTCTAATGGAGAGCCTTCATTTTTCTTTACAGGCATTGCCCCTTCGTCTTTTGGTGGTGATTTAACTTCACCTTTGATTGTTAGGATTACAGGTCTTTTATCTGCATTAGTAGAAAGCGTTATAGTTTTTGTAAATTTTCCAATTCTATTTGTAGCATATTTTACACCAATAGTACCATCTTCACCAGGTTGCCAAGTTGCAGAGCCATCAGATTTTCTCCAAGTTGGTACAGTACAACCACAACTTCCTTTTGCACTTTTAATAATTAATGGATCTGTACCAGTACTTTTAAATTTAAAAGCTCTTTCACCATTGGAGTTATGTTCAATTACCCCATAATCAACTACTTTTGATTCAAACTCAATACCAGCATTAACTGTATTCTCTTGTGCTTTAGCCGTACCTGCTGATGCAGCACTTTGCGCATTTGAAACTACAAATGATGCAGCTAAAAATAAAGTTAAAAAGATTTTTTTCATTATATAATTATTTTTTTAATTCCTAATTCTTAACGTCAAAATTACTAAATTATTTCCTTTAAACAAATTAAATTTTTAGAAGGATAAATTTTGTAAATTCGCCCTTTTACTATTGATAAAATAATCATGTCTATTGCCAAAAAATATCAACCAAACCAAGTCGAAAAAAAATGGTATGATCATTGGTTAAAAAAAGAATATTTTTCTTCTAATCCAGATGAAAGAGAAGCATATACAATAGTAATTCCTCCGCCAAATGTTACAGGGGTTTTACATATGGGACATATGTTAAATAATACACTTCAAGATGTCTTAATAAGAAAAGCTAGAATGCAAGGATTTAATGCATGTTGGGTACCAGGCACAGACCA
The DNA here is from genome assembly GCA_045561575.1 of Flavobacteriales bacterium. Lineage (GTDB taxonomy): Bacteria > Bacteroidota > Bacteroidia > Flavobacteriales > BACL11. The sequence goes on along the minus strand of JBJKXM010000008.1, from coordinate 414 downwards.
TGCATCTATTGCAACTGAAGCTAAAGTAGTACAAAAATTAGCTGATGAAGGAATAGATAAAAAAGATTTATCTAGAGATGAGTTTCTTAATCATGCCTGGTTGTGGAAAGAAAAACACGGCGGAATTATTCTCGAACAATTAAAAAAATTAGGAGCCTCTTGTGATTGGAATCGTACTAAGTTCACTATGGATGATGATATGAACGAATCTGTAATAGATGTTTTTATTAATTTATATAATAAAGGATTAATATACAGAGGAGTTAGAATGGTAAATTGGGATCCATCAGCTAAAACAGCTCTTTCAGATGAAGAAGTAATTCATAAAGAAGTTGATTCAAAACTTTATCATGTCTCATATGAAATTGAAAACAGCGAAGAAAAAATTATAATTGCAACTACAAGACCTGAGAC
>JBJKXM010000007.1:0-15442 GCA_045561575.1 Flavobacteriales bacterium | reverse complement strand
TTTAACAGATCAATAGCATTAGGCTCACCAGACAACATTTTCCTCCAATTAGTTTTATCTGAAACATGTTTCTTAATTGCAACTTCAATGTCCCCGGAAAACCTCCTATTTGGAACTTCAGCTAATATAATTGCTTGACTAGCGCCTTGATCCATCCATCTTGTAACGCCTTGAGTTTTTCTAGTTATTCCAACTTTTATACCACTTGAATTTGCTAAGTAAACATAATGCGGTGCTATTTGAAATTTTTTTTCCCAAGCTAAATCCCTTTCCTCTATATTTAAATGTGCCGTGCAAAGCTCTGGCTTAAAAATACTTTGAGAAGCCTGAGGTGATTCCCAATAACATGTATAACAAAAACCAGATCTGTAAAATTTTTTCATCTCTCTACCACACTGACATATAACTTTACCTTTCCAGCTTATATTAATTATACAATTAATTAAGTCATTCATTAAGAATTTTTTATTGTCAAAATTTAAATTATAATTGACAACCTCATTTAATGAAGTGTCCATCTTTTTAATTACTTGCGAATGCATACTTTTGTAAAGTTTAATTTTTAAATATATTATTTTTTGATAAACTTTCCTTTTAAAAATAGTATTCTTTCATCTTTAATAAAACAAAGAATAAGAAACTTAAATAAGATGCGAGAAAACCCTATTAAATCTCAAAAAAAAACATTTGATTATTTAATAGATAAAGGTAAAAATACCATGTTTGGTGTTGACCATTCTTTTGATAAAATTCAAAATTATGAAGATTACATACAGCTTGTTCCGTCCAGAAAATATGAAGAAATTTTTGCTTATATAGAAAAAATTAGAAATGGAGAAGAAAACATATTGTGGCCTGAAAAAATAAAACTTTTTGCAAAATCATCTGGCACAACTAATGCAAGAAGTAAATATATACCCTTAAGTTATGACACCTTACACAACTGTCATTTTAAAGGAGGAAAAGATATGTTGGCTGTTTACTTACAAAATACACCAGAGAGTAAAATATTTGACGGAAAAGGAATAATATTGGGGGGGTCAAAAGAAATAAATTCTAATTTTATTGATGGTGATTTATCAGCTATTCTATTAGAAAACTTTCCTTTTTGGGTTAATACTCATCGTTTGCCTGATATAAAAACAGCCACAATGAAAAACTGGGATGAGAAAATAAAGAAAATAACAGAACAATCAATAAATGAAAACATTACAAGTCTTTCTGGTGTTCCTTCTTGGATGTTACTTTTATTAAAAAACATTATAGCAACAACAGGAGTGAAAAATATCAATGAAATTTGGCCAGATTTAGAATTATATATACATGGAGGCATTAATTTTACTCCATATAGAAACCAGTTTAATTCATTAATTCCTTCTTCTAAAATGAATTACCTAGAAACCTATAATGCTTCAGAAGGATTCTTTGCATTGCAAGACAGGACGAATTCAAAAGAAATGTTATTAATGCTTGATTATGGAATATTTTATGAATTTATAAGTAAAGAAGATTTAGATAATAAGGTAAATAATTATATAAGCCTAGAAAATGTTAAAACTGATATTGATTATGCTATGATAATTTCTACAAATTCTGGCTTATGGAGATATCATATTGGTGATATTGTAAGCTTTACATCAACTAATCCATATAGAATAATAATTAAAGGAAGAACAAAAAATTGCATTAATACTTTCGGAGAAGAATTGATGGTATATAATACAGATGTAGCCATCTTTGAAGCCTGTAAAAAAACAAATAGTAAAATAACAGACTATACGGTTGCTCCGATTTATATGAGTGATAATTCAGGAAGACATGAATGGGCAATTGAATTTGAAAAACAACCTCAAGTACTACAAAATTTCATTGAAATTGTTGACGAAAAATTAAAATCCATAAACTCAGATTACGAAGCAAAAAGATTTAAGAACTTAATACTTGACAAGCCAAAAATAACCAATATTAAAACTGGAATTTTTTATAATTGGTTAAAACAAAAAAATAAATTAGGTGGTCAAAATAAAATTGAGAGACTTAAAGAAGGAAGAGGTTTTATAAATGAATTAAAAAATCTCAACTCATAAGTTTTCAACAATATTCTTTCTAATCTAGATTTATATAATTCTATAAAATTTCTTTTTTATTTTAGTAAAAAAATACAAAAATGCACATTGCTATCGCTGGAAATATTGGATCTGGAAAAACTACTCTAACCACACTTTTATCAAAACATTTTAAATGGAAAGCTCACTATGAAGATGTTGAAAACAACCCTTATCTAAATGATTTCTATAAGGAAATGCAAAGATGGGCATTTAATCTTCAAGTATATTTTCTTAATAGTAGATTCAGACAAATAATAGACATTAAAAACAGTGGTGAAAAATATATTCAAGATAGAACCATATATGAAGATGCATATATTTTTGCACCCAACCTTCATTCAATGGGACTAATGAGCACAAGAGATTTTGAAAACTATAAAGAAATCTTTACCCTTATGGATGGATTTATTCAGGGTCCTGATTTACTTATATATCTTAGAGCATCTGTACCAAAACTTGTTGAACAAATTCAAAAGAGAGGAAGAGATTATGAAAATAGTATAAGACTTGACTATTTAACAAGACTTAATGAAAGGTACGAGGCCTGGATTGATGAGTACAACAAAGGTGAACTACTTATAATTGAGGTTGATAATATTAACTTTTCAGAAAACGAAAATGAACTTAATGATATTACCAAACAAATCGAAAACAGGCTTAAAAAAATTAACTAAGTTGCTTATTTTTTACCTTTAAACTTTAAGGTCATATCATTAAATACTACTTGCCCAGTAATTGCATCATCATTAACAACATCATAATAAACTGTTGCTTCAGATTGATCTGTTGACGAAACTTTAATAATGCCATCAATTTGGTATGAATAAGCATCAATTCGTGAAACCGCAACACTTCCGTTAGAGGTAAAAACTAATGGAGTATTACATGAAGAAGCAAATTGATCACAAGCAGCTCCACCAGATTGACAAAACATATCATTGCTTATTAATAAATTTGTAAGTTGAGTAACATTATTACTTTTATTAATATTAAATTCAGAAGCACTAGAGTAAATTACAATTTCTTCACTTTCAACTTTTTCATAAATAACGGCCTCTTGTTCTGTATTAGTTAATTCCATAGAATTATTAATATCAGCAGTATTTTTTAAAGAAGGTGCTATAACTAATGCAACAACTGACATTAATTTTAATAAAATATTTAATGAAGGTCCCGATGTATCTTTGAATGGATCACCAACTGTATCTCCAACAACAGCAGCTTTATGAGCATCAGTACCTTTTTTTCCTTGCTCTTCAATCATCTTTTTAGCATTATCCCATGCTCCTCCAGCATTTGATTGGAAAATTGCCATCAACACACCACATGTAGTTACACCTGCTAATAAGCCTCCTAACATCTCAGCCCCTCCAATTCCAAACCATTTTCCACCAAATCCAACAACAACAGGTACAGCAATAGCTAATAGTCCAGGAAGTACCATTTCTTTAATAGATGCTTTAGTAGAAATATCAACACATTTATCATACTCAGCAACTCCAATTGCAGCATCAAATACTTTCTTGTCAGCCGCTGATGCCTTTGACATGTCAGAATCATATTTTCTCATTACTTCTAATGCAGCTTTTAATGCTGGGATATCTCTAAATTGTCTTCTTACTTCTTCAATCATAGCCATAGCTGCTCTTCCAACAGCATTCATAGAAAGTGCTGAAAAAACAAAAGGTAACATTCCACCTATTAATAAACCTGCCATAATATCTGGCTGTGAGACATCGATTGATTGAACATTTGCAGTCTTCATAAAAGCAGCAAAAAGTGCTAATGCAGTTAGTGCAGCCGAAGCAATAGCAAATCCTTTACCAATTGCGGCTGTAGTATTTCCAACAGCATCTAATTTATCAGTTCGCTCTCTAACTTCAGGTGGAAGTTCAGCCATTTCAGCTATTCCACCAGCATTATCAGAAATTGGACCATAAGCATCTACTGCCAATTGAATTCCTGTATTAGCTAACATCCCAACAGCAGCTATCGCAATTCCATATAATCCAGCAAAATTATGAGAAACTAAAATTGCTGATGCAATTAATAAAATTGGAACGGCAGTTGACATCATTCCAACACCAAGACCAGCAATAATATTAGTTGCAGATCCTGTTTCAGACTGCTCAACAATTGAAGTGACAGGTTTTGTTCCAGTTCCAGTATAATATTCAGTTACCTTACCAACTAAAAGACCTGCAACCAATCCAGCAATTGTTGCCCAAAATACTCCCATTGATGTATATTGAATTCCTTCACTAACCCAGCTTTCTGGCAGCATAGAATTTATAATAAAATAAGAAGCGACTAACATTAGACCTGCTGAACCAAATTCTCCAATATTTAAAGCTTGGTGAGGTGATCCTCCGTCTTTAACTTTAACAAAAAATGTTCCTATAATAGACATTACAATACCAACAGCAGCAAGCACAAGAGGTAAATAAACTGCACCTAAACCATCGAAGCTTTCACGAAATTCAGGGAGAGTGGCATAGACAGCTCCAAGCACCATAGAACCAATTATTGATCCAACATATGATTCAAATAAATCAGCTCCCATACCAGCTACATCACCTACATTATCACCTACATTATCCGCAATAGTTGCAGGATTTAAAGGGTGGTCTTCTGGAATCCCAGCTTCTACTTTTCCAACTAAATCAGCACCTACATCAGCAGCTTTGGTATAAATACCACCACCAACTCTTGCAAATAATGCAATAGAAGAAGCTCCTAAGGAGAAGCCCGACAATACATTTAGAACCATCTCTAAATTATCATTCCACATTCCTTGGTATATAAATAAAAGTGTGCTTAATCCTAATACACCCAGACCAACAACACCTAATCCCATTACAGCTCCACCAGAAAAAGCTACTTCAAGTGCCTTTGCAAGTGATGTTCTAGCAGCTTGAGTTGTTCTAACATTTGCTTTTGTAGCAACTTTCATTCCAATAAATCCTGCAAGAGCTGAACAAATAGCTCCGACTATAAATGAAACTGCAACTAATCCATGAGAAGCTTCCTCATTTGATCCTTTAAAAAATAATAAAACTGCAACAGCAGCAACAAATACAGATAAAACTTTATATTCTGCTTTTAAAAAGGACATTGCTCCATCAGCAATATTTTTTGCAATTCTTGACATGTTATCTCCTCCTTCATCTTGTTTTGAAACCCAAGCATTTTTCCAAAAAACAAATCCTAATGCTAAAACTCCAAATAGTGGTAGATATGATACAATAATTTCCATGGTTATATATTTTGTTATTTTAATTCGAGTGCAAAAATAATATTTTTGATCAATATGATGCCCTTAAAGGGGAAATAATAATAAAGATAAATGGTTGTATTTTTTTCATATTTTAACAATAAAAACCAATAAAAAGTTAATGTAATTCTTTAGATTTGTTTAACAAAAAATAAAGAAATCGAAATGAATATATTAGTATGTATTAGCAGTGTTCCTGACACCACTTCAAAAATAAATTTCATTGATAATAATTCAAAATTTGATAAGAACGGGATACAATTTGTAATTAACCCATATGATGAATTTGGATTAACAAAAGCCGTAATGTTAAAGGAAAAAAATCAAGCTACAATCACTGTTTTATGTGTTGGAGAACCTACAGTTGAACCTATTTTAAGAAAAGCTTTAGCTATTGGAGCAGACAAAGCTATTAGAATTAATCATGACCCAAAAGATAGTTTTTCAACAGCAAGCGAAATCACTAACTATATAAAATCGAATTCATTTGACTTAATCATTGCTGGCAAAGAATCAAGTGATTACAATGGAGGGGCCGTTCCTTGCATGATAGCTAATATGCTTAATATACCATTTGTTAATGCTTGCAATGGATTAATTATTAGTGGAGATAATTTAGAGTTAAGTAGAGAAATAGATGGAGGTATAGAAAACATAAAAGTTCAAACTCCAGTTGTTATTGGAGGGCAAAAAGGTCTTGTTGAGGAAAGTGAATTAAAAATTCCTAATATGAGAGGAATTATGACTGCAAGAACAAAACCTCTAGAAGTTCTTGAAGCATCTGGAACATCAAATCTTACAGAATCAATTTCTTATGCAAAACCAGCAGCTAAAGGAGATTGTAAAATGATTGATGAAAATAGCATTAATGAGTTAGTTAATGAGTTACACAATGTTGCAAAAGTTATTTAATTAAATAAAATAAAAAATGTCAATAATAGTTTATGCTGAAAGTTGGGAAGGAAAATTTAGGAAAAGTACTTTTGAAGCAATTTCTTATGCAAAGAAAATTTCAGAAGGATTACAAAAGGATGTTAAATCAATTTGTGTTGGAAGTATAGATGAGGATGAACTAAAAAAACTTGGTCATTATGGTTCAAGTTCAGTAGATGTTTATCCAAATATTTCAAAAAGTGATTGTAAATCAGTGGCTGAGGTAATAAATGAGCATTCACAAGAAGCTAATTTTATTATCTTTTCTAATACTTTTAATGCCAAAAGTATTGCGCCAAGAGTATCAGCAAAATTATCAGCTGGACTAGTATCCAATGTTATTTCAAATTTAGAGGATGTAAATAACCCAACATTTAAAAGACAATCATTTTCTTCAAAAGCTATTGAAACCGTAAAATTAAACACAAACCAAGCGGTAATTAGTATTGCACCAAATTCTTTTAAATTAGTTCAAGTGAATACTGATTGTACAATAAACATTAATCAGAAAAACTTTGATTCTGACCTAACTGTTATTAGTAAAGATGTAAACAAAGGAAAGATTTCACTTTCTGAAGCTGAAATAGTAGTTTCTGCTGGAAGAGGACTTAAAGGACCAGAAAATTGGGAAATGATTGAAAGTCTTGCTGATATATTAGGAGCTGCTACTGCATGTTCAAAACCTGTTTCAGATATTGGTTGGAGACCACACTCAGAACATGTTGGGCAAACAGGAAAAGCTGTTGCTCCAAATCTTTATATTGCCATTGGAATATCTGGAGCTATTCAACATCTTGCTGGGGTTAATTCTTCGAAGGTAATGGTTGCTATTAATACTGACCCGGAAGCTCCATTTTTTAAAGCTGCTGATTACGGAATAGTTGGCGATGCATTTGAAGTTGTTCCTAAATTAACAGAAGAAATTAAAAAACTTAGAAATAATTAAGATTGGAACTAATTCAACTAAATATTTCTGCTTTAAGGCAAAGTGATTCTCAAAATAATGCATATGTTTTACTTTTAAATGAAACAATTGGCGAAAGACAACTACCAATTGTTGTTGGGTGGTGTGAGGCAAGAGCCATTGCGGTAGCTCTTGATAATAAAGAAAAACCAGAAAGACCACTAACGCATGATTTATTTAAAGATATTGGGGATAAATTCAACATATCAGTTAGTAAAATCGTAATTCATAAATTAAATGAAGGGGTTTTTCACTCTACGCTTTATTTTAAAAACTCAATAACTAAGGAAGAAATTGAAATTGATTCAAGAACTTCCGATGCAATTGCAATTGCAATTCGATTTTCATGCCCAATTTTTACATACGAGGATATTCTCTCAAGAGCTTCAATACTAACTGTTAGTTCTTACGGTAAAGAGAGCGGAAAATCAAATATTATTGAAAAAGAAAAAAAAATAAACAAGTACACCCTTGAAGAACTTGAAGATTCTTTAAAACAAGCAATAAATGTTGAAAATTATGAAAAAGCATCTTTACTTCGAGACGAAATAAAAAGAAGAACATCATGAGATATTTTTTATTGTATATGTTTAGTTTTTTGTTTTCTTTTTCATTATCAGCTGAAGAAGATCCAACAGATTGGCTGAACTATTCTTCCAAATGGTTTTTTTCAGAAATAAAATCTGAAAAATCTAGTAACAAAGAGTTTAACAAAAATGATTATCTCTTAATTAAGGACGATTATTCATTTGAATATAAAATTTCTAACAAAAATTTATTTGCCAATGGAACTTGGTCTCTAAATAAAAATGATCTCATTGTATTTAATTACTCTCTTCCTTCAGATACAACAAGAAAATATTTTATTGATTACACAGAAGACAAATTAATTTTAACAGAAAATGATATTGATTATATCTTCTCAAAACAACCTCTTGTCTCAAGTACAAATACTTCATTAACAAATAAAATACTTAGAGGAATTCTTGGTCTTATATCCCTAATTTTTTTGGCCTTTATTTTTAGTAGAAATAAAAAAAATATCAATTGGTCATTAGTAATTAAAGGATTACTTATTCAGCTCTTTCTTGCTTTGATGATTTTAAAAGTTCCTATTGTTCAAGATCTTTTTGAGTGGGTAAGCTCAATTTTTGTAACTGTTTTACAGTTCTCTAAAGAAGGAGCATTATTTCTTTTTGGAGAAACATTAGTAAATAGCAATGAGTTCGGTGCTATTTTTGCATTTCAAATTTTACCAACAATAATATTTTTCTCTGCTTTAACTAGCTTACTTTTTTATCTTGGAATCTTACAAAAAGTTGTTTATTTCTTTGCCTTATTAATGAAAAAAACACTTAAACTCTCTGGAGCTGAAAGTTTATCAGCCGCTGGAAATATTTTTCTAGGCCAAACAGAATCTCCTTTACTTGTTAAACCATACATTGAAAAAATGACTGCCTCAGAATTATTATGCTTAATGTCTGGTGGTATGGCAACAATTGCAGGTGGAGTTCTTGCTGCATATATTGGTTTTCTTGGAGGTAGCGATCCAGAACAACAACTATTTTTTGCTAAGCATCTTTTAACAGCTTCTGTTATGTCTGCTCCGGCAGCAGTTGTTCTTTCTAAAATTTTATTGCCAGAAACAGAAAAAATAAATGATGATATGAGTATTTCTAATGAAAAATTAGGTTGCAATTCATTTGAAGCAATAAGTATTGGAACAGCTCAGGGAATTAGATTAGCTATAAATGTTGGTGCAATGATTCTTGTTTTTATTGCTTTTATAAGTATGATTAATTATTTTTTAAATGATTTTATTGGTGCAAATACTTCATTAAACAAATCAATAACTAATTTAACAAACGGTCAATATGATGGATTGACTTTAGAATTTTTATTAGGCTACATTCTTGCTCCTATTACTTGGTTAATGGGAGTATGTAAAGAAGATATGGTATTAGTTGGACAATTACTTGGAGAAAAGACAATTCTTAATGAGTTTGTTGCTTATATATCTTTATCAGAATTGAAAGATAGCGGAAAGTTTTTTGAAGAAAAATCAATTATTATCTCTACATATATTCTATGTGGATTTGCTAATTTTTTATCAATAGGAATACAAATTGGAGGAATTGGATCTTTAGCTCCAAATCGAACAAGTGATTTGTCAAAGCTTGGGATTTTAGCTTTAATTGCCGGTACACTGGCATCATTATTAACTGCTGTAATTGTTGGAACAATACTTTAAAATATGAGACAATATCTTGACTTAATGTCACACGTAATGGAGCATGGTAGTTTAAAAACAGATAGAACAGGTACTGGAACAAAAAGCGTATTTGGACATCAAATGAGATTTAAATTAGAAGATGGTTTTCCATGTGTAACAACAAAAAAACTTCATTTAAAATCTATAATTCATGAATTGTTGTGGTTTCTAAAAGGAGATACAAATATTAAATATCTAAAAGACAATGGTGTTAGAATATGGGACGAATGGGCAGATGAAAATGGAGATCTAGGCCATGTTTATGGCTATCAATGGAGAAGCTGGCCAACACCTGATGGGCGACATATTGATCAAATTCAGCAGGTAATTAATCAACTAAAAAACAATCCAAATAGTAGAAGAATAATTGTTAGTGCTTGGAATGTTGGAGAAATTGAAAATATGGCTCTACCTCCTTGTCATACATTTTTTCAATTCTATGTTTCAAATAATAAACTCTCCTGCCAATTATACCAACGAAGTGCTGATGTTTTTTTAGGAGTACCTTTTAACATTGCATCATATGCACTTTTAACTATGATGGTTGCTCAAGTATGTGGATTTAAATTAGGTGATTTTGTGCACACATTAGGAGACGCGCATATTTACACAAATCATTTTGAACAAACCAAACTTCAGCTATCAAGACAGCCAAAAAAATTACCTAAAATGAACATCAATAAAGAAGTGAAAAATATTTTTGATTTTAAATATGAAGATTTTGAGCTTATTGATTATGAATATCATCCTCATATAAAAGGAAAAGTTGCTATTTAAATAATATGAAAAAAATAATTGTACTTGGTGCTGGATTAGTGGGAGGAGTAATGGCAGTTGACCTATCTATGGATCATAATGTATCTTCAGTAGATATATCAAAGAAGAATCTTGATAATATTCCTTCAGATAATATAAAAAAGATTTGTCAAGATATTTCAGACAAAAAACTACTCCAAAACTTAATAAAAGACTATGACTTAGTTATTGGTGCAGTACCTGGGTTCATGGGTTATAAAATGATGAGAGATGTAATTGAAGCTGGCAAAAACATAGTTGATATCTCTTTTTATCCAGAAGACCCATTTGGCCTTGATGATTTGGCTAAAAAAAATAATGTTGTTGCTGTTATGGATTGTGGAGTTGCACCAGGAATGGGAAATATTATCTTTGGTCATCATAATAATAATATGGAAATTTCTGATTACGAATGTTTAGTTGGTGGTTTACCGATTAAAAGAGAGTGGCCATATGAATATCAGGCTGTTTTCTCTCCAATAGATGTTATTGAAGAATACATAAGACCCGCAAGATTTGTACAAAACAAAGAAATAATCACAAGAGAAGCACTCTCAGATACAGAACTAATAGAGTTTGAAGAAATTGGAACATTAGAAAGTTGGAATTCTGATGGATTAAGGAGTTTAATTAAAACAATGTCTCATGTTCCAAATATGATTGAAAAGACCCTTAGGTATCCAGGTTGTGTTGAGTACTTGAAAGTTTTAAGAGAAACTGGTTTTTTCTCATATGATGAAATTGATATAAATGGAGTAAAAATCAAACCTATTGAACTTACCTCCAAGTTACTATTTCCAAAATGGGAAATGAAAGAGGGTGATCAAGATTTTACTGTTATGAGAATAATTATTAAAGGTATTGAAAAAGGGGAGAAAGTGAGTTATCAATATAACCTTCTTGATAGATATCAAAACAACACCATTTCTATGGCTAGAACTACTGGCTTTACATGCACGGCTGTTGCTAATTTAGTTTTGGAAAAAAAATACGATAAAATTGGAATTTCACCTCCTGAATATCTTGGAGATCATTTTGAATACATTAGTAACTATTTAAGCCAAAGAAATGTAAATTATAAAGTAAAAAAAATCATATGATAACTTCTATAATTGTTGCTGCTTCTGAAAATAATGTGATTGGTATGAATAATGATTTAATTTGGCATTTGCCAGTAGACATGAAATTCTTCAAAGATAAAACTGCAGGGCATCATGTAATCATGGGGAGAAAAAATTTTGAATCTATACCTCATAAATTTCGTCCACTACCAAACAGAACAAATATTATTGTAACAAGAAATAGAGATTATCAAGCTGATAACTGCATTATTAAAAATAATTTACAAGACGCAATTCAAGAATCTAAAAAAAGCAATGAAAAAGAAACGTTCATTATTGGAGGTGGAGAAATTTACAAATTAGCATTAGAACAAAATCTCGTTAACAGAATTTACTTAACAAGAATACATCATGAGTTTGATGGAGATACATTTTTTCCTTACCTTGAGGAAGAAAAATGGAAAGAGATAGATAGATCTTTTTACGCGAGAGATGAAAAACATAAATATGATTTTACATTTTTAACATATGATAAGAATTTTTAAAACAAAGAAATTAGTTAGCATTTTAACACTTATAGTTATAACATCCTTTTCATGTAAAGATGAAAATGTTCTTGATAACTTAGATCAAAATAATCTTCAAGCATGTCATGACTATTTACTAATAGAAAAAACAATAATTGACATTGAAAGAGAAATTGAACATGCATTCATATCAACACAGACAACAAAAAACATTCCTAATTATATAACTATAAATAGTGACACATCAAACCAAGACACCTTAATAATACGTTTTGGTGAGGACAATTTTTTACATCTTGGGCATCTTAAACGAGGTGAAATCATAATTATCTATAATAAATTCTTATATGATTCTGCGGCAAATTTATCTACAACATTTTCAGACTTTTATATAAATAATAACTTAGTGCAAGGGAATATGATTCTAAAAAACACAGGTTTAAATCAAAATGAAAATCTTGAATTTATTTTAGAGGTTAATAATATGAATATAAATACTGAAAATGGTATAATTAATCTTAATGGTAATTATTCAAAAGAACTTATTGAAGGTGGAGGCAGTGAATACATTTATTTAGATAATGTTTATAATGTTGTTGGTTCTGCTAATGGTAATTCGGTTAACAACAACTCTTTTACAATTAATATAACAGAGCCTTTAAAATACAATTTGTTTTGCTTTGAATCCTCAAGCTGTATAATTACAAACGGAAGTGTATCGGTTAATCCAAGCATATATGGTGAACGAATCTTAGACTATGGGGATGAAAGCTGTGATTGTGAGATTTCTGCAATCATAGAAGATGAAAGTTACCCACTTATTATAAACTAAGCAACTTTAAGTTTATTTAATACTTCCTTATTTAGTTTTGTCTTCACATATGATGCTGATATAACTAATTCTTTTTTTGTTTTCTGAGATGGTATTTCGTACATAGCATCGAGCATAACATTTTCACATATTGACCTTAAACCTCTAGCACCTAGTTCATATTCTAAAGCTTTATCAACTATTAAATCAATAGCTTTTTTATCAAAACTTAATTTAACACCATCAATTTGAAAAAGTTTTATATACTGTTTTGTTAATGCGTTTTTAGGCTGTGTCAAAATTAATTTTAAAGCATTTTTATCTAGTGGATTAAGATGTGTTACGATAGGCATCCTACCTATTAATTCCGGTATTAAGCCAAATGACTTTAAATCCTGAGGGGCAACATGCTGTAAAATAGTTTCTTTATTATATTGATTTGCTTTATTTGTTTTAAATCCAATTGAGCTTGTATTTAATCTTGATGCTATATGCTTTTCAACACCATCAAAAGCACCACCACTAATAAACAATATATTACTTGTATCAAGAGCTATCATTTTCTGATCAGGATGTTTTCTTCCTCCTTGAGGAGGGACATTAACTGTAGTTCCTTCCAAAAGTTTAAGCATAGCCTGCTGAACTCCTTCCCCACTAACATCTCTTGTAATTGAAGGATTGTCTTTTTTTCTAGCAATTTTATCAATCTCATCAATAAAAACAATACCAACTTTAGCCTTTTCTACATCATAATCCGCTGCTTGGAGCAATCTGGACAAAATACTTTCTACATCTTCACCAACATATCCAGCTTCGGTTAAAACAGTTGCATCAGCAATACAAAAAGGAACATTCAATAGTTTTGCAATAGATTTTGCAAGCAAAGTTTTACCGGTTCCTGTTTTACCTACCATAATGATGTTAGATTTTTCAATCTCTATTTCATCATCATCCATATTAACTTGTGAGATTCTCTTATAATGATTATATACAGCTACTGATATATTTTTTTTTGCTTGGTCCTGACCAATTACATAATCATCAAGATGAGATTTAATTTCTATTGGTTTAAGTAATTTAAAATCAGAAGCAGTTTTTTTTATTGAAACTGTTGATTTAGAATCCTGTTCAACAATATGAAAAGCTTGCTCAATGCAGGAATTGCATATATGAGCATTTGCTCCTGCTATTAAAATCTCTGTGTCCTGCTTATTTCTACTACAGAATGAGCATGTAATTTGATGATCAGACATTATTTCTTCATAAGAACTTCATCAATCATTCCATACTCTTTAGCTTCGGAAGAAGTCATCCAAAAATCTCTATCACTATCCTTCCAAACTTCATCAAAAGATTTTCCTGTGTGTTCAGAAATTATAGTATACAGTTCATTTTTTAATTTTTTAATTTCATTGGCTGTTATCTCAATATCAGATGCTTGACCATGAGCTCCACCAATTGGTTGATGGATCATAATTCTTGAATGCTTTAAAGCAGTTCTTTTACCCTTAGCACCTGCACATAATAAAACAGCACCCATTGATGCGGCCATTCCAGTGCATATTGTTGAAACATCTGGGTTTATATATTGCATTGTATCATATATACCTAAACCAGCATAAACTCCTCCACCTGGAGAATTAAGGTAAATTAAAATATCTTTTTTTGAATCAACTGATTCAAGAAAAAGTAATTGTGCCTGAATAATATTTGCAACATAGTCATTAATAGGCACACCTAAAAAGATAATCCTATCCATCATCAATCGTGAAAACACATCCATACTAGCCACATTCATTTGACGTTCCTCAATAATTGTTGGCGAAATATAATTACCATGAATAGATGTAAATTGATCAAGGTGTAAACTATTTATTCCTCTATGTTTTGTAGCAAACTTTTTAAATTCTTTACCGTAATCCATAATTATTTTATTTTTCTGTTGCTAATTTAACAAAATCATCATAAGAAATAGATTTTTGATTCAGTTTGAATAAATCTTTATAGATTATTAAAGTCTTTTCATCAAACAACTGATTAGAAATTTTCTTTCTTTCATCCTCATTTTTTAAAATATTCTCAGCAATATCAGACAATTGTTTGTCATCAGTATTAGCTTGTCCATATTGTTGCATTTGCCTTTTAACAAGATCCTTTGTGAAGCTAATAAGATCATCATTAGTTATTTTAACGTCGTTATCTTCTAAAATTTTATTTTCTATTAGTTGCCACTTTAAACTTTTGGAATAATTTGGATAATCAATTTTTACCTGGTCTAGAGTTAGTGGTTTTTCTGAAGATTTTACTAGCCACCTCATTAAAAATTCATCTGGCAAATCAAATTTAACTTTTTTTACAAGAAATAGCACAACATCATTCTTAAGCATTCTGTCACTTTCCATCACAAAAGATTTTTCTGCTTCTTCTTTTATTTTAGCCTTAAAATCTTTTAAACTTTTTACGTTTTTTTCTGGATATACTTTATCAAATAAGTTTTTATTAAATTCTGCAGGAGCCAATCTATTAATCCTTATAACTTTAAACTGAAATTGATTACTTTCAAGGTTTTCTAACTCACCCTGACTGACTTTTAACATTGCAGCTAAATCAGCTTTGTTTGTAAAAACTTCTTTAACGTTAAGCTTTAATATATCATCCGCTTTAATTTTAATAAACTGCTTTTGAAATTTTTTATCT
>JBJKXM010000006.1:0-16172 GCA_045561575.1 Flavobacteriales bacterium | reverse complement strand
TTTATTTCTGAAATGCTCCCTTGTCCTTTAAGGACTTTAAAAGCTTTATCTAATTTATCTGAAAGATTTTCGAACATTATAGATTGATTTTATTCATTAACAAAAATATTTAATAGGAATTAATTATTAAATAATGTATCCACAAATGTTTCTTTATTAAAAATTTGCAGATCTTCCATTGCCTCACCTACTCCAATAAATCTGACCGGTATTTTGAGTTGGTCAGAAATACCAATAACAACTCCTCCTTTTGCAGTTCCGTCTAACTTTGTTAAGGCTAAAGAATTTACCTGAGTAACAGAAGAAAACTGTTTAGCTTGTTCAATGGCATTTTGTCCAGTTGATGCATCCAGTACTAGCAATACATCATGAGGAGCATTTGGAATAAGTTTACTCATTACACTTTTAACCTTGGATAGTTCATTCATTAAATTAACTTTATTATGTAATCTTCCTGCAGTGTCTATTATAACGACATCGGCATTTTTTGAAATTGCAGATTGTAAAGTATCATAAGCAACAGATGCAGGATCGGAACCCATATTTTGTTTCACAATTTCTACTCCTACTCTGTCAGCCCATATAGTTAATTGATCAATAGCAGCAGCACGAAAAGTATCAGCAGCCCCTAAAACCACTTTGAATCCGGATTTTTTAAATTTATAAGCTAATTTACCTATGGTTGTAGTCTTTCCAACACCATTTACACCTACAACCATAATAACATATGGAATATCTGATTCAAATTTCACATCAGAATCAATATCAGTACTATTTACAAGAAGCAATTCAATCTCTTCTTTTAAAATTTTAGTTAGTTCATCAGAACTTATATATTTTTCTTTTTGAACTCTTTTTTCAAGAGATTCAATAATCTTTAAGCTTGTATCAACTCCAATGTCACTAGTAATTAAAATTTCTTCAATATCATCCAGATCTTCATCATCAATTTTTGATTTTCCAACAACCTTTTTTGATATTTTTTCAAATAAACTAGATTTTGTTTTTTCTAATCCGTCATTTAATTTTTTTTGCTTTTCTATTTTATCAGAAGTGTTTTCTTCTTCATTACTAGTAAGAAAACTCTTAATTTTATTGAAAAAACCCATACTAAAAATTATTTAATTTAAAAAAAAAGCTCCTTTCAAATATAGAAAGAAGCTCCAACAAAAAATATTTATTTTTTACTATTTTTTTGAAAAGAATTCGTTCACTTTATCTTTTGGAACAATTTCGGATTTGAATGAATAACCTCCAGTTTTTTCATTTCTTACCATTTTTACTGCTTTAGTGAAAGCTTTTGCTCCTTTTTTTTGTAATGATGCTACGGTTTTCTTTGCCATTTTACTTTATTTCTTTGTGAATAGTCATTTTCTTAAGAATAGGATTATATTTTTTCAACTCTAGTCTATCTGGAGTGTTTTTCTTATTCTTTGTAGAAATATATCTAGATGTTCCAGGCATACCACTTGCTTTGTGCTCTGTACACTCTAAAATTACTTGAACTCTGTTTCCTTTTTTTGCCATACTCTTTTAATTGGGTTGCAAATTTAATTATTTTTTTGAATTGAAATAACCTAGTCGACCTTTTTTGTATCTACGTAAAAAAGATCATCTCGAATACTAAAATTTTTAATATCAACATTTCCTATTGTGTATTCTTTCCATTCTGAATTTGGTGAAATCCAAATGTTTTTTTCTCCATCATTAATCAAAAGTTTCATATCAAAGTCTTTAATTGCGTTCCATCTGTATAGTAAAACATATTCTCTTCCTTCTTTTTGAATTTTATACTCTAAAATTGGGATTTTACTATTAAATAAATATTGATTAAAAAATAAACTTAAATTAAAATCTACTTTCCTATTTATATATTCAATAATATCTTTACCATCCAATACTTTATATTTAAAATCTATTGAAATTCCTTTTATAATAGAAAACCATAATTCATCGTCATTTATCAAATTTCTTAATGTATGTAGCATTAATGATCCTTTTTGATACATATCATTGCTTCCTTTCTTATTTACATTGTAGGGGCCAACAATTGGCTTGTCATTTCTAACAAATCTTTTTTGATTATTAACATATTCTAGCATTGTGTCATAACCATACATACATTCAACATATATAACTTCAGAATATGTGCAGAACCCCTCATGAATCCACATGTCAGCAATATCATTTGTTGTTATACTATTCCCCCACCATTCATGTCCTGTTTCATGAACAATTATGTAATCAAAATCTAAGCCTGCTATAAAATTTTTATTACCATTATATCCAGGAAGATAGTTATTTCCATAAGCAATTGCTGATTGATGTTCCATACCTAAGTAAGGAGTTTCTACTAATGAGAAACCATCATTTATGAAAGGATATTGACCAAAATACTCTTCAAAACACTCAAGCATTGGTTTTACTTGCTTAAAATGTTCTTTTGCTTTAGTTTCGTTATATGTCAAAACATAATAATCTAAAAATAATGTATCACTATTACTTAAATAGAAATCACTAAAATGGGCATAGTCTGCTGCACACAATGTTACGTTATAATTATTAATTGGATAAGAAACAAACCAACTGCTAGTATTAACTTTTGACTTGAGCTTTAAATCATAACCACTTTTATTTGAAATTAATTTTCCATTAGAAACAACTTTTAAAGGAGAACGTACTGTACATGTAATACGCATACTATCAGGTTCATCTGATTGATGATCTTTGCATGGCCACCAAGAGCTTGCTCCAAGTCCTTGACAGGATACTCCAATCCAAGGATTTTTATTTTTATCATAATCCCAGGAGAAACCTCCGTCCCAAGGAGGATTGACAGCTTTTCTAGGTTTACCGTCATAATTTACACGGAATTTTACATTTTCTCCCTTTTTTATAATTTCAGAAAAATCAATAAATACTGCATTAAATTTTCTTTTAAAATTTAATTTAGTTTCATTAAATACAATAGAATTAATTTCAAGATTACTGAATAAATCTATTTGTATATTATCAAAATCTTCTAATGATGTGATATAAAAATCGTTATATGAATTTATTAGTTCTTTATTTTTATCATCAATAGTTACATTTAAATCATAATAGTACACATCATAGCAAGAACGATATGATGATAAACTACCCCTAAGACTATCGGACAAAGAAAATTCTTGACATATAGATTTTACAGAGAAAAGCGATAAAAATAAAATTAAAAAATATCGCATTTAATAAACTAATAAGTTATCAGTTTAATTTAGATAAAGAAACTGTACAGTCAATCTGACCCGGTAAATTTGGCTCACTAAATGTTAAGTTCATAGTAGCAGATGAATCTGAGGAAAAATTACCATCACCTGTCAAATAAATTGTTGCAGTATCAGAAATTATTCCTAAATCTAAATAGGCTCTAAAACTTTGATATCTAATAACAAAATCTCCATTGATATCAATAGATGCATTTAAAGTATTTGCTCCTGCATCAATAGATAATGTATTATCTGAATTAGAAAAAATAGAAATGGTATCTGGTAATTCATTAGCTAAATAAATTGTATCGATTCCAAGAATATATTCTTCGCAATTAGGTAAAAAAGACCATTCACCAATAATCCCATCAGTATTATATACAGGTCTTTCCATATCACTTCCTCCTCCACATGAAAAAAGAAAGAAAATAATAGAAGTTGAAAAAATTAAAAGTGCTTTATTCATTGATTTATTATTTAGTTAGAACCATTGCACAGTCACTAGAAAAAGGTAAGTCACCTAATAATGGCACAGAAATGGCTCCTGAAAATGTAAAGTCCATATTTGCTAAATTTTCTGAAAAAATAACACCATTTCCAGAGACATCAATATCCATTGGCCCTAATCCCATATCGATAGAAATAGTTGTTGGGTTTACTGTCATTATTCCGTTATCATCAACTGTCCCATTCACCTGGGAACCACTAAAATCAATAAAAAGAATTCCTTCACCTGCAGACTGTACATCAATAGTAGGTGGCATTTGTTCATCCAAAGAAATATCTCCAATCACAGGAATTGAAATTGCCTCACAATTAGGATCTAAATTCCAGGTGCCAGTAGCTAACTCAGTCCAATTTGGTGGATAAAGGCATGAACCATCATCTGTATTTGCCAAGTTATTATAATTTGATGCTGCTGGATCCATACATCCTAAAAGTTCTTTCTCACATGATGAAAAAATTAAAGAAATGAATGATAAAGTAATAATTAAGTAAAAAAAGTTTTTCATAATTGTGCAAAAAAAAAGTTGCTATAAAGATAGCAACTTTTATTTATTTGTTAAGTAATTGATTATACTAGAATATTTCCATTTGCAATAGCTTTTGATAAAACAGAAGCGATACCATTTTTGTTAATAGTTCTTAATGCATTAGCAGAAACTTTTAATATAACCCACTCCCCTGTTTCAGGGACATAAAATTTCTTAGTTTGAAGGTTGGGATAAAATTTTCTCTTAGTCTTTCTATTAGAGTGAGAAACATTATTTCCTACCATCACTTTTTTTCCAGTTATTTGACAAACTCTAGACATAATTTCTAATTTAAGGCTGCAAATATACAATCTATACTTATAAAGAAGAAAATTTATTTAATTTTTTTTATCTCATTCAATAACAGCTCAAGCGCTTTATCTTTCACTTGTTGAATTATGATTTTCCTGTCCCCACTAAACAAAAATTCTTCAACGAACAACGAATTTGGGGTTTTAATACCAATAAAAACCTTTCCAACAGTAATATTGTTATCATTTGATTGACTAGCATAACCAGTAGTAGAAATTGAAAAATCAGAGGAAAATTTTTTCGCTACATTTTCAACCATTAGTTTGGCAACATCTGAACATACCGATGATTGTTTTTTAATTATTTCTTTGTCTATATCTAAAATGTCTTGCTTAATTTGATCACTGTATGCAATAATACCACCAGAAAAATACTTTGAACTTCCCGCATTTGATGTTAATTCAGAAGCTATAATTCCGGAAGAACAACTTTCTGCAACAGATAATGTGAAATTACTTTTAATGAACTTATCATGTACTAGCTGATTAAGATTAATTTCAGATTCATTAAATTCAATATATTCTTTCAGTTTTTCAAGTTCAGAATTTATTAATTTATTTTGCTTTGTTTCATCATTCCCAACCGTTGACAGTCTCAATCTAACTAATCCTGGTCTTGGCAAGTATGCTAATTTAATATCCTTATGTAGAGTATTTTCCCATTCCTTAATAATATCTGCAATTTGTGATTCTGGAATATTTTTTATGTATATGGTTTTGTTTACAATTATTCTAAGCTTATTCTCATTTCTAAAAAGTTTTAAAAAATCTTTAAATAATCTTTTCATTTCATAGGGAACTCCAGGAAGTGCTAACAAGTCAACTCCTTTTTGATTAAACCACAATCCAGGAGCTGTTCCCATAATGTTTCTTATAATTCTTGCTTTTGATGGAACAAGAGCTTGATCTTTATTTAAATCAATAATTTTAGTTCTTTTCTTTCTTTCAAAAAATTGTGAAATATCATTTAGAACCTTTGGGTTTACAATTAATTGATCATTAAAAAAATCGCACAATACTGTTTTTGTAATATCATCTTTTGTAGGACCAAGTCCTCCAGTCATTATAATTAAATCAGCAGTAGATTTAATAATTGTATTCAGTATTGAAGATTTTTGATCAGCAACTGTAGTTATTTTAATACATTCAATACCGTTACTAACTAATTGATCAGCTATCCAAGAAGAATTAGTATCAATGATTTGTCCAATTAGTATTTCATCACCAATTGTTATAATTTCTGCCTTCATTAAACTTTGTTTAAGCTTAAAAAGCAGTTGTTGGTCCAGTTAGGTGCTTTTTTTCCTTAGGTCTTATACTAATTACTGGAATTGGGGAATTATTTATAATGTATCTAGCTGTAACACTAATATTTTTTGATAACAACTCTTCCTTCTTTGTCATTATCATAAATATATCATCTTCGAATTTTTTCTGAAAATCAAAAATAAAATCTCCAAGATTCTGTTTTCGATCTCCTTGAACTAAGCTTGAAGTACAAGAAACACCTGCATTAGTTATAAATTTTTCAACCTGATTAAGATTCATTTCTAATTTTTTTCTAATGCTATAATTTTCTTTGAGTAATACTGAAACTAAATGGATTTTTGCACCCCATTTTCTTGCATAATTAAGTGCATGAGTTACCTTTTCTTTTGTTTCTTTTTCTGTATCTAAAGGCAGTATTATATTATTGCATTTTCCTTTAATTGTATCTCCTTTAATTGTCATAACAGGACACTTTGATATTCTTACTACTCTTTCAGCATTTGACCCTATAAATCTTTTGATTATTCCTTTTGGTGACCCATCTGTTCCCATAATTATCAAATCAGCATCTACCATCTCAGCTGCTTCATTAATCTTATTATAAATTTTACCTTGGGAAACCATTATTTCAATATCCAAACCATATTGTTTAGAAAATTTTTCAGATAGATCCTCAAGCTTTTTATGCACCTTCTTTTTAAGCTCATGCGAGTTATCATCTAGAAATAAAGAATCCATTGCACTTCTTTCTTCTAAAACTGAAAGAAGAAATAATTTAGCGTTGTCTAACTTGGCAAAACTACAAGCTTGATCTAAAGCTGTAATTGATTGATCAGAAAAGCCAATAGGCACTAAAATTTTACTTGATTTTACTGACATATTATTTGTTATTTTTACAGCTGCAAAAATACATATTTATATGAAGAAAATAGGAGATACTGAATTAATTATTAATGGTGAAAACAGGATATATCACCTTAACTTAAAAAAAGAAGAAATAGCTGACAAAATAATTTTAGTTGGTGATCCAAGTAGGGTATCTCAAATTTCAAAAAAATTTCAAAAAATTGAATTTAAAATACAACACCGAGAATTTATTACTCATACAGGCATATATAATAATAAAAGAATATCAGTAATATCATCTGGTATTGGTACTGATAATATTGATATTGTATTAAATGAATTAGATGCTCTTATTAATATTGATTTACAATCTAAACAAATCAATAAAACAAAAAAATCTCTAGATATAATAAGACTAGGAACATCTGGAAGTTTAAATAGAAACATAAATTTGGATACATTTTTAGTTTCTGAGTACACAATTGGTTTTGATGGTTTAGCTCATTTTTATAGCAACGAAAATGTTCTTGACAAAAAGTTAGAACAAAGATTTATTAATTATACAAAATGGGATACAAAACACGCATTACCTTACGCTCTAAGATGTTCTGAAAACTTATTTAAAAAATTCAATGACATAAATAAAGGCATTACCCTAACTGCTACTGGATTTTACGCACCTCAATCTAGAGAGATAAGGTTAAAATCTAGTATTAAAAATCTTGATAAAATGATCAAAGATTTCAATTATAATGATTGTGAAATAACTAATTTTGAAATGGAAACCTCAGCTCTATATTTTTTAGGAAAATCTCTTGGGCATAATACTTTAACAATTTGTGCTATTTTGGGAAATCGATTAAAGGATACTCAAAGTATTAAACCACTTGAAACCATTGACAGTTTAATTGATCTTGTTTTGGATAGATTATAAAAACTTGCTTAATGTATCTATAATAATAGCTGGAGGTTTACAGGGTTTTTTAGTTTTACTATTTACAAAAACAAGAGTTACTTCCCCCTCATTTAACAGCTCTTTTTCCGTATTAAAACATTCAAAGTAAAATACTATCTTAGATGTTGGAATTTCAATTAAGGATGTCTTTAAAATTATATTATCATCATAATGTGCAGGCTTTAAATAATTTATTGAAAAATTAACTACTGGAAGCTCGTACCCCATTTCCTCTAATGATTTATAACTAACACCAATTGATCGTAAAAGTTCTACTCTGCCAACCTCATAATATTGAGCATAGTTTCCGTAATAAACATAACCCATTTGATCAGTTTCTGCATAACGAACTCTTAAACTTATTTCATTTGAATACATAATAAATAATTTTATCTTTCATATGAACATCAAAATATTAATTATTATTGCATCATATGAAATCAATTGTAAAAATATACCTTTTTTTATTTCTATTTTCTTGTAAAAATGGGTTTGATAATACTTATGATGGTTCACAGGTGATTGAAGTTAAAAATCAAATTGATAGTAATATTGTTAAAATTATATATCCTTATAAAATCAACTTAGATAAAGAAATGAATAAAATAATTTCTTACACAACAAGCGACTTAAAAAAAGGAAAACCTGAAGGCAAGTTAGGTAATTTTATATGTGATTTAAGCTTAATTAAAGCTGAAGGAAAAGCAGATATTTGTGTTTTTAATAATGGAGGATTAAGAGATATATTATCAAAAGGAAATATTACAATTAGTGATATTTTTCAAGTTATGCCATTTGAGAATGAACTAGTTATTATAGAATTAGATAAAAAAGAGTATTATACTCTATTAAAATACATAACAGATAGAGGTGGTGAGCCATTTAGCGGAACAGAAATAATTAAAGAAAATGATACAATACTATCAGACTTTAATAATTATAAAAAAATAAGAGTGTTGACATCTGATTATCTTGCAAATGGTGGAGACAACATGTACTTTTTCATCGGAAAAAATCAAAATAAATTAGGAATAAAATTAAGAGATGCAATAATTGAATATTGCGAACAGAAGGATACCCTAAAAATAAACTTAGATAATCGATTAGTTTTTAAAAATGAGTAATAGAAGAAAGTTTATAAAAAACATTGGGTTAGGTGCTGTAGGATTAACAATGATTAATCATGAACTAATTGCCCAAGAAGATGTTAAAAGAATTACTATTCTTCATACTAATGATATGCATAGCCGAATTGAACCATTTAGCTCTGGAAGTTTTAAAGGAATAGGTGGAATGGCACAAAGATCAAGTATTATTAATGAAATAAGAAAAAAAGAAAAAAATGTTCTTCTTTTTGATGCAGGTGATATCTTTCAAGGAACACCATATTTTAATTTTTATGGTGGGGAACTTGAATTTAAATTAATGAGTCAAATGAAGTATGATGCAGCAACTCTTGGAAATCATGATTTTGACAATGGACTTGATGGATTAAAAAAACAACTTAAGCATGCATCATTTCCTTTTGTATGTGCCAATTATGATTTTAGCAAAACAATATTAAAAAATAGTTTTAGTCCTTATAAAATCTTTTTAAAAGATAGTATTAAAATTGGAGTTTTTGGAATTGGCGTTGAATTAAATGGGCTTGTACCAAAAGAACTTTACAAACAAACAAAATACTTAGATCCTCTTATTGAAGCAAATAAAATTTCTGATAAATTGAAAAATAAAAAAGGTTGCGATTTAATTGTGTGTTTATCTCATTTAGGGCTTATGTATAATAGCAATAAAGTTTCTGATTTAGTAATTGCACAGAAATCAAAACATATAGATCTTATTATAGGTGGTCACACACATTCCTTTTTAGAAAAGCCAATTTTAGAAACTAATTTAGATGGTAAAAAAGTAATTATTAATCAAGTTGGATGGGGAGGAATAAATATTGGCAAGATTGATTTTATTTTTAAACAAAATAAGACGAATTTTAATGTTAAAAACAGTTCAATTTTTGTCAAAAAAAATTAAAATCAATGTTAATTTTATAAAAAATTAATGCTTTTATTAAAATAATTAGGCAAGCTCATATCAGATAATTTTATACTGTAAAAAAAAGTACAAAGTCAAGTGCTAATTTTCTTTTTTTTTAACTAATTGTTTTTCATATTTGCTATAATTATTTTTATAAAAAAGTAGTTTAAACAAAATAGGTATGTAAGTATTATTACTTACTAATTAAGACAACAAAACAAAGCAGGCTATTACACAATGACTGAAAAAAGTTATCAGGAAATTTGGGACAACTGTCTTCTTATTATAAAGGACAACGTTACACATCAAAACTTTAAAACATGGTTTAAACCTATTAAACCAATCAGTCTTGAGGGTAATATCTTAACCATACAAGTCCCAAGTCAATTTTTTTATGAGTGGCTTGAAAATAATTATATTACACTTCTTAAAAAAACTATCAAAAGAGAGTTAGGAAAAGATGCAAAATTGGAATACCATATTGTATTAGAAAACTCTTCGGGCTCAAAACCATATGTATCAAAGATTCCAAGTATCAATCAAAAAAAGATTGATAATATGCCTGTGAATATGCCTATTAATATTAACAAAACTGTTATCAGAAATCCATTCATTATTCCTGGTCTGCAAAAAATAAATATTAATCCACAATTAAACCAATCATATACTTTTGATTCTTACGTTGAAGGCGAATGTAACCGTCTAGCAAGATCTGCAGGTTTTGCTGTATCACAAAATCCAGGAGGAACATCATTTAACCCACTTTTTATATACGGTGGTGGCGGTTTGGGAAAAACACATCTGGCAAATGCAATAGGAATTGAAGTAAAAAATAAACTTCCTGAAAAAACTGTTCTATATGTTTCTGCTGACAAATTTCAAACTCAATTTGTTGATGCCATAATGGACAATAAGAAAAATGATTTTGTTCACTTTTATCAATCTATTGATGTGTTAATTCTAGATGACGTTCAATTTCTATCAGGAAAAGAAAAAACCCAAGATGTTTTCTTCCATATTTTTAATCACTTACATCAAAATAAAAAACAAGTAATTTTAACTTCAGATAAAGCACCAGTTGATATAATTGGTATGGAACAAAGACTGTTGTCTAGATTTAAATGGGGCCTTTCAGCTGACCTCCAATCACCTGATTTAGAAACAAGACTTGCAATACTGAAGAAAAAAATAAAACAAGATGGTATTGAAATTCCATACTCAGTAGTTGAGTACATAGCATATTCAATCACATCAAATGTAAGAGAACTAGAAGGTGCTTTAATTTCTTTACTTGCTCAGTCATCTTTAAACAAAAAAGAAATTACAATTGATTTAGCAAAAGACATGCTAGATAAATTTGTAAGAAATACTGTGAGAGAGGTTTCTATTGATTACATTCAAAAAGTAGTATGTGATTATTTTGATATTCCTATTGATATCATGAAATCTAAAACAAGAAAAAGAGAAATTGTTCAATGCAGACAACTATCAATGTATTTTGCAAAACAGATGACAAAAAGCTCTTTAGCTATGATTGGCAAACATTGTGGAAATAAAGATCATGCCACAGTCTTACATGCATGTAAGACTGTAAATAATCTTGCTGATACGGATAAACGTTTCAAAGGATATATTTCAGATATTGAAAAACGATTGACTCTTACATAAAATGAAAATCTTAATGGTCTGCCTGGGAAACATTTGTAGATCTCCACTTGCAGAAGGAATTCTAAAATCAAAATCAAAAAACATATATGTTGATTCAGCAGGCACAGCTGGTTACCATATTGGAAAAAAACCTGACTCTAGATCTATTGAAATTGGATTAAAACACAATATTGACATTACAGATCAAAGAGCACGACAGTTTAATTCTGATGATTTTTCAAAGTTTAACAAAATATACGTAATGGACAATGATAATTATTCAAAAATCATAAGTTTAGCAAAAAATCAAGAAGAGATAGACAAAGTAGATCTTATACTTAATGAAATCTATCCAAATGAATATATGTCTGTACCTGACCCTTATTATGGCGGCGACCAAGGCTTTATAAATATTTTTAATTTGTTAGATAAAGCTTGTAAAAAAATTGCTTCTAAAAATGAACCAAGGTAAGCTAATTCTAATTCCTAATTTATTAGGAGATAGCAATTATAAAGATGCTATAAATGAAAAAATAATTCAAACTATAAAGGAAACAAATTTTTTTATTGTAGAAAATGTTAGAACGGTAAGGAGATACATTAAAAAAATTGTTCCAGAGAAATCAATTGATGATGTTACCTTTTTTTCATATGGCAAACACGACAATTTAGACCTACAAAATGATTTCTTACAAAATATTCTAAATGGAAATGATATAGGTTTAATTTCTGAAGCAGGTGTTCCTGCAGTTGCAGATCCTGGTTCAAAAATTATAGATTATGCACATAAGTTTAATATTAAAGTAAAACCTTTAGTTGGCCCTTCCTCTATTTTACTTGCAATAATGAGTTCAGGGATGAACGGACAAAATTTTGCATTTAATGGTTACCTTCCAATTAACAAAAAAGAACAAATTAAAAAAATTAAACAGCTTGAAAGCCTTAGCAAAAAGACAGGGCAAACTCAAATATTTATGGAAACCCCATACAGAAACAATAAGTTATTAAAAATTTTAATAAATGTTTGCGGGAATAATACCATGTTGTGTGTAGCTTCTAATATTACTCTGGAAAATGAGTCAATAATTACAAAAAGTATTTCAGAATGGAAAACAATGAAAATTAATATTGACAAACAACCTAGTATATTTCTAATATCTTAATATAGTTACAAATAAATTATAACTTATCTATATTTGTAGATATGAATAAAATCAATGACTTAATTGATAAAATTCCGAGTTATTTAAAAAACAAATATCTTATTGCAATTGTTTTTTTTATTATATGGATTACATTTTTTGACAACTTCAATCTAATTAAACAATCAAAAATCAAAAAAAACATCAAGCAACTTGAAGAAAACAAAAAATTCTACACTAACGAAATAAAGAAAGACAGCACTGAATATCAAGATTTGCTCAATGATGAGGAAAAGAGAGAAAAATTTGCGAGAGAAAAATTTTTAATGAAAAAAGATGATGAAGACATTTATATCATCAGAAGAGAAAATGAATAATTTTTTTAAAAATTTTACCCAATACCAATTAAAAGAATGGAATAAAAAAATTGTTTCAGAATTTGGTGTAGATAAGTACAATGATCTCATAAAAAAAAATGAAGATATTCATATATCACCTATCTATCATCAAAACAAATTAGAGAGTAATCCAATTTTTCCTAATGAAATAAAAAACCTTCAATTAATTGATGCTACAAACCCAAAGATTGCAAATGAAAAAGCTTTAGTGGCATTAAACACTGGTATAGATGGAATTTGTTTTTCAAACCCAAACAATCTAAATGTATTATTAAAGGGTATTAAAACTAAGTATATCAAAACAAATTTCATCAATTTCAAATCATCCTTTTTAAAAGAACTAAAAGAATATTCCAAAAAAGATATGATGTCAGGAGGAATATCAGAAAATAAAGATCAAAATTTTAAAAATTTAAAAGAAATTATTCATGTTGAGGGAGGCAATATTAAAAACCAAATAAATTACGCCTTAGTAGAAGGTCTAAAAAAAGAAAATGAAATTGAATTTCACTTTGAATTAGGAAATAATTTCTTTTTTGAAATTGCAAAACTTAGAGCTTTTAGAATCTTATGGAATTCAAAGTCAGGAAAAAATCCTTATATAAATACTTCAATTTCTAATAAAGAAAAAAATTCTGGATTAAATAATATTTTTATTAGCACAACAGAGTATATGTCTGCTATATTAGGTGGTGCAGATGCAATTTTCTCTAAAGCTCATAATTTTGATTATGAAAAATCAGATGATTTCTCAGATAGAATTTCAAGAAACCAATTTAACATTCTGATAAATGAAAGTAATTTAGATAAAGTTAAAGATCCAGCTAAAGGGTCTTTTTATATTGAATATTTAACTAGTGAGTTATTAAAAGATTATAAAATTAATTTTAATAATAAAAAACAAGCTAGTAGTGATTTTATTCAAACAGCTGAACAAATACAATTAAAAAAAGTATATAATCTTGAAGATGTAAAAGAAGTTGAACATATGAATTTTATTGCTGGATCACCTCCATTTCTTAGGGGGCCTTATAGCACCATGTATGCAACTCGTCCTTGGACTATTAGACAATATGCAGGATTTTCTACAGCAAAAAAATCTAATAATTTTTACAAAAAGAATCTTAAAGCCGGTCAAAAAGGACTTTCAGTTGCATTTGATCTTGCAACACACAGAGGTTATGATTCAGATCACAAAAGAGTTGAAGGTGATGTTGGAATGGCTGGTGTCGCAATTGACACTGTGGAGGATATGAAAATTCTTTTTCAAGGTATTCCACTGGACGAAATTTCTGTTTCTATGACCATGAATGGTGCAGTACTACCAATTCTAGCTTTTTATATTGTAGCTGCGCAAGAACAGGGGGCTGATGCAAATCAACTAAGAGGAACAATTCAAAATGATATTCTCAAAGAATTTATGGTTAGGAATACTTACATATACCCCCCAAATCATTCAATGCGAATAGTTAGAGATATATTTGAATACACCTCTAAAAAAATGAAAAAATTCAATAGTATCTCAATTTCAGGATATCACATTCAAGAAGCTGGTGCAACCGCTGATATAGAATTAGCATATACCCTAGCTAACGGATTAGAGTATGTTAGAAACGGAATAAAAGCTGGTATGAAAATAGATGAATTTGCCCCCAGACTTTCATTTTTCTGGGGAATAGGCATGAACTATTTCATGGAAATTGCAAAACTAAGAGCTGGACGAATATTATGGGCAAAAATAATTAGTGAATTTGAACCAAAAAATGAAAAATCAATGTCACTGAGAACTCATTGTCAAACAAGTGGATGGACTCTAACAGAACAAGATCCGTTTAATAATGTTACTAGAACATGCGTAGAGGCGATGGCCGCTATAATGGGAGGAACACAAAGTTTACACACAAATGCACTTGACGAGGCAATTGCTCTACCAACGGATTTTTCAGCAAAAATTGCAAGAGATAATCAAATATACTTAAGGGATAATATAGGATTATGTGATACAGTAGATCCTTGGGGTGGATCATATTATCTAGAGAAAATTACTCATGAATTATGTCACAAAGCTTGGGAACATATTATAGAAATTGAAGAGCTTGGAGGAATGGAAAAAGCGATTGAGAAAGGTATTCCAAAAATGAAAATTGAGCAAGCTGCTGCAAGAAAACAAGCTAGAATAGATAGTAAAAAAGATTTAATTATAGGATTAAACACACATCACATCAATGAGCATGACAAGGAATTTGACCTTCTAGAAATCAACAATAAAAAAGTAAGAGAAGAACAGATACAATTAATAAATAAAATCAAAAAAGAAAGAGATGAAAAAAAGGTTAAATTAGCTCTTGATAATATTACAAATGCTTGTAAAAAAAATAGTGGTAATTTACTTGAGCTTGCTATTATTGCTGCGCAACTAAGAGCTACGCTGGGGGAAATTTCTTATGCTTGTGAAAAAGTTTTTGGTAGATACAAAGCGAATAATCAAATAATATCAGGGATTTATAAAATGGAAATAGACAATAACGAAAACTTTAAAATAGCTAAACAGCTATCAGATAAATTTGCTGAATTGAATGGAAGAAGACCTAGAATTATGATAGCTAAAATGGGGCAAGATGGCCATGATAGAGGGGCAAAAGTTGTTGCTACATCATTTGCAGATCTTGGGTTTGATGTTGACATTGCACCATTATTTCAAACCCCTGAAGAAGTTGCCAAACAAGCTATTGAAAATGATGTTCATGTACTTGGAATTTCATCATTAGCTGCTGGTCACAAAACATTGATTCCAAAACTTATCGAAATCCTTAACGAGGATGAAAATAACATATTAATAATTGCAGGAGGGGTTATACCAAAAAAAGATTATGAGTTTCTTTATGAAAAAGGAGTTCACGATATTTTTGGTCCTGGTACTGTTATTGCTGATTCTGCGATATCAATACTAAATAGATTATTAAAATCTTAGTTAGTTAGTCTGTATCTTAAACCAAAATAAATTCTTCTCCCATCAACTGGTGCCCAAATCATAGAAGCATCAAAAGAATCAGATTGTGGGTCATCAAATCCTAGTATTGGATTTTCTTGTTTATATTCTAACAAGTTTTCACCTCCAACATATAAATCAAAATTATTTATCTTATGTGTAATTTGACAATTTATTAATGAAAAAGGATCTGAATACTCTTTATTAATTGATTCATGCTTAGGAATTCTGCTCTTTCCAATATAATTAAATGTAGCATCAAAAAACCAGTTCTCTTTTAAATTAGAATAAATCAAATTAGC
>JBJKXM010000005.1:0-16212 GCA_045561575.1 Flavobacteriales bacterium | reverse complement strand
TTGTAGTAACAACATCTGTTTCTACAGATTTGGTTGGATCATTAGAATCTTCTGCTTTTAATTTGATTGTAACTCCTGCACTTGGCGAATAAACATGGGCAGTCATAGTTGTTGCTCCACTTGTAAAAGGAATTGGAGTTGCAAAACCAGATGCAGTACCTAATGTGGTACCAGCCCAAGTCTGTGCTCCAGGTGTTTTTTCGCTTTGTAAAACATTATTAACTAATCCTGCTGGATCAGCAACAACTGAAGATGCATTTCCACCAAAATCAGATACTGTATAGTCAACTGTCGTATCATCCCATGAAATAGGTAAATCAATCTGAGAAAGTGTAGGAGCATATGTACATGAGCCATCATCAATAGTAGCTAAAGGGTCATAGTTTAATGCTGTTGGATCTGTACAACCAGGAACTCCTAAAATACTTCCTCCAAAAACTACACTATCTAAGTAATATATATCTCCATTACCATTATTACCAAAATCATAAAAAATTGATAGTTGATCGTAAGTATAAGAGAAATTAATTTGAGCTGTTCCTGGAGCTTGATTAGCAAAATCAAATACTAATAAATTCCAGCCGTTTGCAGTGGTTGTAACAGCTTCTGTTTCAACAGATTTTGTTGGGTCTGTATGATCTTCTGCTTTTAATCTTACTGTTATTCCAGAATAAGGAGAATAAACATGCGCTGTCATAACTGTAGCACCACTATTAAATGGAATTGGAGTTGCAAAACCAATTGGAGTTCCTAATGTGGTACCAGCCCATGTAGCAGCACCAGGTGTTTTTTCTGACATTAGCACATTGTTCATTGGATTCATAGGATCAACAGTTAAAGAAGATACATTACCGCCAAAATCAGATACTGTATAGTCAACAGTAGAATCATCCCAAGAAATTGGTAAATCTATTTGAGATAAGGTCCAAGTGTATGTACAAGATCCATCATCTAAAGTTGCTAAAGGATCATAATTTAATGCTGTAGGATCAGTACAACCAGTAGTAGCGCCTCCAACAACAAATTCTACACTATCAAGATAAAAAATAGTACTACTTGCAGGCACATTACCAAAATCGTAAAAAATAGATAACATATCATATGAATTAGCAAAATTAATAGGAGCTGTTCCTGAAACTTCATTTGAAAAATCAAAAACTAAAGTTGTCCAAGTATTTGCTGTAGATAATGTTACCTCTGTTTCAACTGAAATACCTGCATTTGTATGATCTTCTGCTTTTAATCTAATATTAATTCCAGAAACAGGAGAATAAACTTTAGCAGTTATTATAGTTTCACCAGAAGAGAACGGAATGCTATTTGCAAGACTTGAATTTCCTAATGTAGTACCAGCCCAAGATTGAGCACCTGCAGTTTTATCTGTCATTAAAACACTGTTTGTTGAATCCATTGGGTCAACAGATAAGCTAGAGACAGTTCCTCCAAAATCAGTAACTGTATAATCAACTGTTGGATCATCCCAAGTAATTGGTAAATCTATTTGTGATAGTTGAGGAGTATTTACAAGAATAGTACCAGTCATACCATTTAATGCATGATTACCAATAGAACAATCATAATCATATAATCCAGGAACTGTAAAAATGTATGAGCCTATTGTCCCAGGTCCAGAAACAGGTGGTAAATAAAAAGAAACTGGATTACCAAAACTTACACCAGTTTGAGAATTAATATCTCCATTTACGTCATGGAAACCTCCATCATTAAACCAAGTTACTGTATCACCAACATTAATTACAAGATAATTTGGATTATAATAATAATTACCAGCATGTATAGTATGAGATGTAGTTACAGGTGGACTAGTAATACATGGATCACAAGATCCATATGTATCGGATGTAGATAGACCAGCAACAATTGTTACTTGTCTGTTTGCATATGATGAGTAATCAGTTATAGGAGCACATGTTCCACCGGCTAACATATCATCAACTAGATCTTCTTGTCCTGCCCATGCATCAACTGCATACTTATATTCAAAAGATCCTAAAGGTAAATCAACTGTTACAGACCAAACACCGTCTCCATCCGGATCAGCTAAAGGGACACAACCACCACACCATCCATAAACTGGGCTTTCAAGGTTAGGAGTTGTAAAAGATCCAGCAGGTTCACAATTCATATCAACATTAAATGTTACACTGTATACACACGAACCATCATCCAAAGTTGCAGATGCATCATAATTAGATGCAAGTGGATCAGTACATCCTGGAGTTCCAGCAACTGTTCCTCCAAATAAAACACTATCTAAATAATATATATCTCCAGCACCAACATTACCAAAATCATAGAAAATTGACAACATATCATATGTATATGTAAAGTCAATTTGTGCAGTACCAGAAGCTTGATTAGCAAAATCAAACACTAATGAATTCCAACCACTAACAGATGTTATAGCTTCAGTTTCCACAGATTTTGTAGGATCAGTATGATCTTCTGCTTTTAATCTAACTGTAATTCCAGAAGCTGGAGCGTATACATGAGCAGTCATTGTAGTAGATCCACTAACAAAAGGAATAGCATTTGTAAAACCGGAAGAAGTACTTAAAGTTGTTCCACCCCATGTTTGTGCACCTGCTGTTTTATCAGTCATTAAAACATTGTTAGATGAATTTGAAGGATCTGTACTAATTGAGGATGATGTACCACCAAAGTCAGTAACTGTGTAATCAACCGTTGAATCATCCCATGTAATCGGTAAATCTATTTGAGCTAAAGGTTGACCTGTTCCACCTAAACCATCACACATTTCCCAAGGAGATGAAAAAGTAGTATCACCTGTTACTACAGCAACTCTATTTACATAACCCCAACCATTTGGAGCTCCTGGGTCATAATTAATGGTAATACAAGAAAGATTTGAATCTAACTCTTCCTGAATATTCCAATTATCAGCTGAATATTTCCATTCTATTGAATCACCAGGTGCAAATACTGTAGAGTACTCCCATATATTATCACCATCTGGATCAGACATTGGCCAACAATTACCACACCAACCATTAAAAACACCATTAATTTCTGGAGTTGTAAATGACTGACTTACACCATTCATATCAACTTCAAAAGTTACATTATATGAAGCAGGACCAGAACTACAAGGATCACATGACTCCCAACAAACAACAGGAAGTGTAGTATCTCCAGATACAGTTAAAGTTCTGTTTGTAAATCCAAAGTTAGTTTGTGTACACCAAGAGCCAGGAAGTAAAGTTTCTTGTATTCCCCAAGAATCAGCAGAAAATTTAAACTCATAGTTACCAGAGGCTAAATCAATAGTAACGTCCCAAACATTATCACCATCAGGATCGCTCATTGCAGCACAACTTCCACACCAACCATTAAATGTTCCATTTACTTCTGGAGTTGTAAAAGTAGCTGGGTCTACATTATTCATATCCACTTGAAATGTAACATTGTTTTGTGCAAATGAGAAAATAGATATAAAGAAAAAAATTAAAGATAAAATGTATTTGTTATTCATCGGATTTTTGAGTTTATTAATATATTATGTGCTAAATTTTAAAAAAAATTGCTTGTTGACAAAAATAAAAAATATTGATAATCAATAAATAATTATTGATAATTAATAAAAAATAATAAGCAAATTATAATGTTTTTTATGATTTAAAAATAATTTTATTGTAAATATAAAAAAAAAATTAGTTAGTGACAATACTACACTAAGTTTAGTGGCGCATATACACTAAGTCAATAATAAAACTACTCATTCATTATAATTGGAGTAAGTTTTTTCTTTATTAAATTGTACTCATTTTCACTCATAAGACCTAATTCAAATAAATCTTTACTTTCTTTTAATTTTGCAATTGCTTCTGACCTTGTAAGAGGTTTGTTTTTATTTACAATTTCATTTGATTCTAGTGCCTTATCAATGTCAATAATTGTTCTAAAGGAAGAATTAGCAATAGCAGATAAAATAGAACCAGATCCTGTCCCCTTGCTTGGGTTTTTTGCATAAATACTAACATAAAGTGGTTGAGATTTTCTGCTATTCCACAACTTGTATTCATCAGAGGTTGCATGAGTTGCAAAGATTGATAATACAACTAATTTATCTCCAACATTGTGATGGGGTATGTATTCGTAATCATCTTGTTTATTCCCTCTTCTTTTACCATCAACAATAAAAGAATATAAATCACTGAAATAATATTTATCTTTATTTTTTTGAGCTTTACCTAAGGTTAGAGTATCTCCTATTTTAATAACATTACCAAATTTAGTTGTATATGATTTTAACTTGGTATAATTTTTGATATTACTGGAAAACTCAATATCATTTGCTTGATCATAAGTTAAGTTAATTTCCTGGCAAAAAGCAAAAAAAGGAAGGAGTAGAAAAATTGAAATTAAGCGCATAAAATATTATATAATGTTTTGTTAAAATTAGTTATATAAATATAATTTAAAGTAAATTTGCAATCCTTTAAAAAAGAGTTATTAACTATATTTTTTACTTAAAAAATCACAAATGCAAGAAAACAAAAGAAAAATAATCAGAGCTTTGTTAATAATCCTCGGCTCGTTTCTATTTATTAAACTTATAATGAGTTTTAAAAAAGATACTAGCATCAATGAATTAACTGAATCAAAAAGGCTAATAAGCACACAAATTGTAAAACTAAAAAGCAATAAAATTTCTGTACCTGTATATGGAAAATTATCCTCAACAAAAGAAATAAATATAGTTACAGAAGCTAACGGAATTTTTTATGGTAAAAACTTTAAAACAGGAATTAAATTTTCACAAGGTGACACTTTAGGCTTCATTAAATATGATGAACTAGAAAGTAACCTGAATAGTCAAAAAAGTAATTTACTTAACCAAACATCAAAAATTGTTTCTGAAATAAAATTTGATTTTCCAGAGTCATATAATTTATGGTTTAATTTTATGGATGAAATTAGCTTTAATAAAGCTCTTCCAAAACTACCTGAAATTAAAAACAAAAAATTGAAGAATTTTTTATCTGGAAAAAATTTTTTCAACTCATATTTTATTGCAAAATCAACGGAAGACAGATTAAACAAACATTTAATAATTGCAGAATTTAATGGTAGCCTTAGTGAGGTAAACATTAAAAATGGGACAGCTGTTATGTTTGGACAAATGATAGGTAAATTTCATAATCCTAATATGCTAGAATTTGAATCTAACACAACGATAAAAAACACATTACTTGTTAAGAAAAATATGGAAGTATTTATTAAAAGTGATGAGTTTAGTGGAGAAAGAATTGGCTCAGTTTCCAGAATTAATAAGACGTTAGATCCATCCTCTCAAAACATGAGTGTTTTTATTGAAACTAATGATCAAGATCTGTATAATGGAATGTATGTTTTTGGTGAAATTATTGTTGGTGAAATTGAGAATACATTTTTATTAAAAAGAAATCTGATTGAAGACAATAATATATTTATCATTTCAGACAATAAACTGGTTTCTAAAAAAATTGATGTAATTCAAATTTTTGAAGAAAATGCAGTTGTTAAAGGACTAGATAACAAGGATAGAATATTAAGTGAACCAATCAAGGGTGCTTTTAGTGGTATGGAAGTGAGATTTAATAAATAACATGAGAAACTTTATTAAATATTTTGTCAAATATCCTGTATCAGCAAATGTAATCATGTTGCTTATCATAATTTTTGGGTGTATGGGGCTCTTTAATCTAAGGAAAACTTTTTTTCCAGAAAGATCAGCTAAAATTATAATAGTAGATGCAGTTTTTCCAGGGGCTTCTCCCCTAGAAATAGAACAAATGGTAACTCTTAAGATTGAAGATAACATAGAGGGAATAACAGGTATCAAAAGAATAACATCAAAGTCACTTGAAAATACTAGTAGTATAATTGTAGAAATAGAAAACAATGCTAACAATCAGGTTGTCATACAAGACATTAAAAATGCTATAGATAGAATTAATTCATTTCCTCAAGAAATGGAATCTCCCTCGATATCTCTGATGGAAGATCTAAATCCTGCTATTTCTTTTGCAATAAGCGGACAAGTACCTCTTAATCTATTAAAAAAGTCTGCTGAAGAAATTGAAGATGATTTAAAAGCAATGGACGGCATTTCCAAAGTTAGGATTTCTGGATACCCTGTTGAAGAAATGGAAATATCTGTAAGAGAAAATGATTTGAAAAAATATAATCTTTCATTTCTAGATCTTCATAGAGCAATTTCTAGTGAAAATATGGATATTACTGGTGGAACAGTGAAAAGTAAAGATGAAAACTTTAAAATTAGGAGTAACAATAAAAAATATAATGCTGAAGAAATTTCAGAAATTATTGTAAAAAAAATCAATAACAGAATCATCAAAATAAAAGATGTTGCAACAGTTGAAAGAATTTGGCAAGATGTATCCAACAGAAAATATTACAACAATATTTCTGGAGTGGTTATTAATGTTTTTAACACCAATAACGAAGACATTAGTATTGTAGCTGGTAAAACACGAGCATATCTAGAAAACTTCAATAAAATAAATACAAACATAACTGCAGATATTATACAAGATAATTCAATTGTCATTGAACAAAGAATTGCGCTTCTAACAAAAAATGGAGTTATTGGATTTGCACTAGTACTTTTAATTTTAACTCTTTTCTTACACCCTAGCTTAGCTGGCTGGGTTGCAGTAGCAATTCCAATTTCATTTGCTGGAATGTTTATACTAGCTTCTTTTTATGGTATTACTTTAAATGTGATATCACTTTTTGGAATGATTATTGTTATTGGAATTCTTGTAGACGATGGAATAATTATTGCTGAAAACATTTATCAGAGATATGAAAAAGGAGAAGATCGGATAAATGCAGCAATTAATGGAACTTTAGAAGTGCTACCTGCTGTTTTCTCTGCTATTCTTACCACTATTGTAGCTTTCTCTCTATTTTTTATGTTAGATGGAATGCTTGGAGATTTCTTCCCTGAAATGGGTTTTGTAGTAATAGGAACTTTAATATTTTCTCTCATTGAAGGAGTTCTTATACTTCCTACCCATATTGCTCATTCAAAAGCTTTAAAGGGAATTCAGCCAAGGAAAAAACTTAAAAAAGTAATTGATAAAACTACAGATGTTTTAGAAAAGATAAAAACTAAATACTATGCTCCAGTTCTTAAGTTCACTCTTAACAATCCTCTTACAATCATATTAATCTTTATATGTTCATTAGTTATTACTGTTAGTGCTATGAGTGCTGGTTTAATCAAATCTACGGTATTCCCTAATATTGAGGGTGAGAGTATTATTGTAAACTTAAAATTTGAAGCTGGATCTAGCGAGGAAAAAACAGAAAAATGGATAAATTTCATTGAAAATAAAATTTTAGAAAAAAATAATGATATAAGTCAAGAGTTCAATGAAGGAGTATCTCTAATAAGAGCAATTGAAAAAACTATTGGAAATAATCAGGCAGCAGACCAATGGACTATGGCAACAGCACAAAGCTCTGAAAAAAGTTATTTAAATGTTTTATTAATTCCATCTGAGGAAAGGAGTATTGGAACCTCAGAAATAACAAATTATTTAAAAGATGCCGTTGGTGAAATACCAGGTGCAGAATCTTTAACTTTTGATATCGAAAGTCCTTTTGGAAAAGCTATTAGCATTGCACTATTCTCGGAAAATAATGATGAATTATTAAGTGCTATCAAATTACTCAAAGAGTATATGATAAATCTTAATGTAATGAAGAATATTGCTAGTAGCGATGAAAAAGGGTTAAAAGAAATCAAACTAAAATTAAAAAATAGAGCGTATCAGATGAATCTTTCTACTGCTCAAATATTAAATGAGATTAGAAATGGATTTTATGGTTTTGAATCACAACGCTTACAAATAGGAACAAACGAAGTAAAAATTTGGATTAGATATAATGAACAAGACAGAAATTCTATATATGATCTAGAAAACATGAGAATTAATGTAATGGGCAACAATTATTTAGTTGGAGATCTTGTTGATATAAAGATAGAAAGAGACCTTCTAAGTATTGATCATTTAAATGGTAAAAGATCTGTACAAATAGATGCTGATTTATTAAATCCAAAAATTGACAATCCAATAACTATAACAGCAAATATTGAAGAATTTATAAATTCAAATATTAAAACTATTTATCCTTCAATTAAACACTCTGTTGAAGGTCAAATTAGATCACAAGCTGAAACAGGGAATTCACTAAAATTTTCTGGACCAATTGTCTTAATATTAATGCTTACCATCATTTTATTCACATTTAGAAGTCTACTTCAAACATTTGCAGTATTTATTCTAATTCCTTTTGGATTTATTGGTGTTGGATGGGGTCATTTTATTCATGATTTTCAACTATCAATGTTCTCCTACTTTGGAATGATTGCATTAATTGGAATCTTAGTAAATGACTCGCTAGTTTTTATCAGCAAATTCAATAAAAATTTAAAAGAAGGATTGAAATTAGAAGATGCACTTACAGCAACTGGAATGTCTAGATTTAGACCTATTATTTTAACATCTATAACAACAATTGCTGGCCTTGCCCCTCTTATTTTTGAAAAAGAACTACAAGCTCAATTTTTAATCCCAATGGCTATAGCAATTGCATACGGATTAATACTAGCTACATTATTAACTCTTGTCTTTTTACCAGCCTTTCTAAAAATAGTTAATAAGATAAGATACACTAAAGAATGGATATTTACTGGCAAAAAACTTAATCATGAAGAAAGAGAGCCAGCAATTAAAGAATTAGAATATGAAAAGCTATAGTCTTATAACAAAATTTGTTCTTACTGTGAGTATTATTTCAATACTTAGTACAAACGGATTTTCTCAGCAGCTAATAAGCTTAGAAGATGCTTTGTCATTGACCCTAAAAGAAAATATTAGTGTTAAAATTAAAACTAATGAACTTGATCAAATCAAAAACTACGAAAAAGTTGGTGTATTAGGTACTCTTCCAAGAATAATAGTAAATGGATCAGCTTCAGGTAATAAAGGTACTTCTAGTCTTGAATTTGCAACAGATGATTTTCCTTCTCTAGAAGATGCGGAATCTGAATCAAAAAGTATAAGTGGAAATGTTGGGATAAACTATAATTTATTTAATGGACTTGGATCAATTTATACATATCAAAAGCTAAAAAAGCAAACTGATCTAAAATCTACTGAACTTTCAATCCAAATTGAACAAGTTTTATTAAAAACAGCCAAAGAATATTTTGACATTGCTTATTTACAAGAAAATTATAATATAATTAAAGAATTACTAGATATTTCTAAAGAAAGGTATAATAGAATAAAAGTTCAAAATGAGTTTGGCAATGCTTCTAAACTAGACTTATTAAGTGCTGAAATAGACTTAAATAATGATAGTATTAATTTAATGAATATTGAGTTTGAACTTCAGATTGCAAAAAATCAATTAAATCAAACTTTAAACAGAGATTTAGCTTATGATTTTTTAGTTGAAAATAAAGTAGAAATTAATAGAGATTTAAACTATTCTGATTTAAACCAAGAAACACAAAAAAACAATAACAATGTTTTACTTGGTCAATACATGCTTGACATTTCAAAAAAAGATAAAAAAATAAACGCTGTATCTATTCTACCTAGAATTGAAATTTCAGCTCAATATGGATATAATCAAACAGAAAGTAATACAAGTATCATTTTAGATCAAACCAGTGTAGGACTCACAGGCTTTTTAAATTTTTCATGGGATATCTTTGACGGCTTAGCTAAAAATAAAATAACCCAAAACACAAGAATTCAAATAGAATCAAATAAACTTGAGCTGCAATCAATTAAACAAGAAATTCAAAAAGAATTTAATGCATCATTCAAACAATATGAAAATAGCATCAATTTGATAGATATAGAGAAGAGAAATCAATCAACATCAGAAAAGTTTTTTGAAAGAGCAAAAGAACAATTTTATCAAGGGCAACTTAGTAGGAATGACTTTAGACTTGCTCAAATAGATTTAAGTACTTCTAAAAACAGATTAAACCAAACACTGTACAACGCTAAAATAGCTGAATTGAATCTTTATAGATTATCTGGAAAGATTATAAAGGAAACTAATAAGTAAATTCTACTTTTTTAGCTTTTTTGACCAACTAACATAATCAATGATAGTATTTCTATCATTCGTATCTTTTTCAAATTCTTTAATAAATAAATCAATTTTAGAATTAAAATCTTTACCGCTTGAATATTCGGATAATATCTTAACTAGATCAGATTCTTTCTTAAATTCTTTAAGCTTAAGTATCTTTTTAAAATTACTTTTTAATTGAGCAATCTTATCATTTAAAATATCTTTTTGTTTTAACTCAACACGCAGTACTAATTCAAAAACAAAGATTTGAAACTGGAATATAGTATCAAGGTTATCAAAATCATTTTGCAATACTAATCTAGAAATATTTTTTTGAGCCAAACTATATTTTTTCATTTGAAAATACAAAACAGCCGTGTTTAGATAGATAAATGATGTGTAGGCAGGAATCTTTTTAATAACTTCATTTTTACTTGCCTCCTTAAGTGTTTCAAGGGATTTATTTTTATCAGTCTTTCCATAATTTAAAACTAGAGCGTTATAGTAATAAAATATATATTTTTCTTCTAAAAAACCATCATACTCTTTCATTGCAGACTTTAGCTTATCAGTATATTTTATGGATGTCTTATACTTTTTATTTTCGTATAAACAGTTTACTAAATATGTAAGAAGGGTTAGTTTTTCATCATGATTATTTCTTTCAAAGAACTTTTCCTTTTCAAAATCTGACAAACTAGTTGTCAAAAATTCTTCAAGTGCTATAAAATCTTTGTTTTGCAATAAAATCCTACTGTACATTTTAAATAATCTTAATTTAAATCTACCACTATTAATTA
This sequence comes from Flavobacteriales bacterium, assembly GCA_045561575.1. Classification (GTDB taxonomy): domain Bacteria; phylum Bacteroidota; class Bacteroidia; order Flavobacteriales; family BACL11. The sequence continues at coordinate 5,260 of JBJKXM010000005.1, read as the reverse complement.
AGACCTTATTTTGTTTGGTGTCTTTAATCTTTTTTTCTATTAATCCTGTAAGTGTAGTATCAGATTTATCAAAATTTTGTTTAGTTTTAATATCATACATGATTTTTGCTAATAACATATCAATCTGATCAATCTCTCTAAGCATATTAATATTATGATTCTTTAGATTAATAAAATGATCAATATCGATTGAAATCAGTTCATGAGATAGTTCAATAATTTCAGTATACACAATTGATAGAATTTCATATAAATCCTCATTTAAAGCTATCTTTTCGGCTTTTAACAAATAATTAAATGAAATATCTAGCTCTCCTTTGTTTTTAAAAACTCGAGCAAGTAAAATATAACTAAAGGAAGTAGATTGTTTATCTTTAGATATATGCTGCCAGGTCATAGAATTATTTAAATCATTATAAATTCTATTCTTAAGCTGGTAATAATTATTAGAATTTGAAATACTTAATTTATTTAGAATCTTTTGCGTAGAAATCTCTTTATTTTTTCCTTTTCTAATAAAATCGAATAGTTCTACATCCTTACGTTGTTTATTTTTACTAGAGTTAGTTCGATTAATAAACAACTTATAGAAACGGATTTCTTCCTTTGAAAGTGCTGAAATAATTTGTTCTAAATCCTTCATAACAAGATTATTTATCTAACAAGATATATTTTTTTCCATTTCTTATATACATTGAACCTATTGGAAGCGATTTAAGAGATTTATGAACTCTTCCATAGACATCATATATAATTCCATCTTCTATTTTAATTGGACTTATAAAATCAACAGTAGTTGTTGTATTTAACACATGAACAGGTGTTGTTGCAGAATCAGTATTAATTGGAACAAGAGATGAAGGCCATATAACAATTAAATTATCTCCAGTCTGTAAAGCTGAAGTAGTTGTTGCAGGCATGTTTGTCATGCTTTGAATATTAACAGTAATTGATTCATTTGGATCAAAACCTAAAACATTAGGATAAATCGTTAAAGGAAATTGATAAATGGAGTTTGGGTCAATTGAAGTAGCATTAATTGAATGGCTTCCATACCATAAATAGATTGGTGTTGTTATAGGAAAAGTTCCAGTGTTAGTTATAGTAACAAGAATATCAAAACTTTGACCAAAGGTTATGGTATCATGATTAAGCTGAGCATCGATATCTATAGCATATTGTGATTGTGCATCTATCTTAGTTGAAAAGATAGATGCACAAATGACTAAAACAAAAACTAACGACTTATTTCTCATTTAATTATTTAAAAAACTTTTTATCAATAGATCCATCATCATATATATAAAACAAAATTTCATTTTTTCTAAATTCTGTTTCTCTTCCTAAAACATCAACAATTTTTAAAAGTTTTTTTGGTGTTACCGCTTGCCCAAAATTATCTATGCCTGTAGTACCTGGCATTGATGTTCTTAAAGCAATCCACGATCCTCCATCCCAAAATATTATAGTTGGATACAAACACATCCAACTCATACCACTATTATCAATAATAGTTAGTTCTAAAAGCACAAGAGAAGTATCACCAATATTTATTGCAAAAGATGGATTAGCACTTGTTTCTACTGTTCCAGGTCCTAAAGATGTAAATTCAGTCCATGTATAAGTTGCAGGACCTGTATATCCAAGACTTAAGAGATTTGTTCCAAGAGTAACAGAATCAATTGTTGATGAAATAACTGAAACATCTAAGGAATCACAATAGGTATTTGACCAACTACTTGAACATGCAGATTGACATTGTGCTAGAGAAGTGTATAGACCTGTTCCTGTACCTGGATCAAAACATCCAAAAATTGGATCACAAACAAAAGTAGGTGTTGGTGGAGGTGTACCGCCCATTACCCATGAACTAGATGCCGCATCCCAAGTCAACCATTTACAATCAAAACAAGTACTTCCCTGTGGAGGATTAGCCTGTAGATTGTATTGATACAAACTATCATATAAATAAGCATTATAGCATACATATAGTGAATCTGATGGAAGACCGTTAAAACCAACATTTTGAACAGAAAAATTTGCTGGGGCTCCTTGCCACATCATTGGGTATAAACCTATATTCAAACCACTTGCATCAAAAACATCCCAAAAAGATAATGAATCAATCAGTTCAGGAAAAGTATTATTATTTATATATGAAGATTGAAAAGAAACAATATTATAATCATTATTAGCTTCAAAAATATCCATTTGATTACAGTCAAAAGTAGGAGTCAATGAACCATTGTAGTTATATGATGTTGTGAATACACAACCTACATTAGAAATGACAGTACAAGTATAGGTTCCAGGAGCATTTACACTTATAGTTTGAGTAGTATCTCCTGTTGACCATAAAAAGGTATTTGGATATACATTTGAACAAACATTTATATTTGATTGATATGATTGATTTGCTGTAAGATTATTTCCAGATGCTGAAATTTGAACATCACCATAAACACATGGATTTATAAAAAAGATAACGGGAACAGAATCAATAGATTGACAAAAATTAAATGTTGTTGAATCAAAATAAGTTACAGTTAAAGTTGGATAAAGAGCAGGCCCAGAAAAAGTCACATTTGATAAATCTCCGTAAGTATGACAAGGACTTTGCTGAGTAGAAGTAAATCCATCTCTAAAATCCCATAAATAGGATACAGAATAATTTGTTGACCATCCAGGAGTTATTGTTGAACTATCAGAAAAATATACAGTTCCACCACCTCCAGATCCCGGTACAAGATAAGGATTAGAAGTACATTGGGCTTGAACTTTTACAAAACAAATAATAGTAAATAATGTTAATAATAATTTTTTCATTTTTTTAATTTTTATATTAATATTAATTATTCTGTATATTTCTTTTCGGTAGAACCGTCGTCATATATGTAGAATAATATTTGATTACTTTTAAAATGTTTTGTTGTTGTTTTTCCTAATATATCTATAACTTTTACAAGTTTTCTTTCACCTTTAACCTCATTGATTGTTGTTTGAATCCCCATTTTTGCCCATAGTCCAGTAGTTGCATCCCAAACAAAATCAATACAGCATGTAACAAACCCATTTGCATCCATATACGTAATACAAGTTGTGATTGTATCATTAGGAATAGTAAATGAATTATATACTGTATGGTTGTTCCACATGCTATCTTCACCTAAAACTGTTCCATCAGGAGCCATTGAAATCCAGTAATAGATCATTGAATTAAGATTATTAACTTGCATAGATAACTGCGTCTGCGAACCAGTTACCGCAATTGAATCACAAAGTGATGAAGAGTTAATAATACATGCAGATTGACATGAAGAAAGAGTTGTGTAAGTTCCCATGCCTGTTCCAGGGTCATAACAACCTGTAGGACTACAATCCCATGAAGGTGTAACGCTACATGCAGCTTGACAAGCAGCTAATGTAGTGTATTGACCAAGTCCTGTTCCAGGATCAGAACAACCTAAGGTATTAGGGTTGCAATCCCATGATGGAGTTACTGTACAAGCAGCCTGACAAGCAGATAATGAACTATATTGACCATTTCCAGTACCAGGATCAAAACAACCCATCAAACCACAATCCCAAGAAGCAGGAGGGCCATTACCAATCAAAATAGAATCACAATATATTGAAGTGCAAAAATTCATTATAACAGAATCAAAATATGTTACAGTTAGACAGGGGGAATATAAACCATTACTATAGGTATGAAATGGATTTTGCTGTGTAGAGGTGTTTCCATCTCCAAAATCCCATAAATAAGATACAGAATAGTTTGTTGACCAAGATGGATTTATGGTTGATAAGTCCGTAAAATAGGTTGTTGGTCCATTTTGGATATAAGTAAAATCTGCATTACACTGAGCTTGAACATTTATAAAGCATATCGCAGTAAAAAATGTTAGTAATAGATTTTTCATTGGTAATTGTGTATTTAGTTATTTGAGCTTAAAATATTTTATGTTTTTTTACAAGTCCAAAAATAACAAAAAAACCAATCTACTAGATACATAATATACTTTAGAATGATTTTTTCTTACAAGTTCAAATCGTAATATTCAAGAATTACTAGAGTAAATACACTTATTTATTCAAGATATTATTTACTAAACCTACTTATATTTTCAAAAGATGAATTAACAAAGGCATTAGATAAGTAAGGACCTGCTAAAACTCCTCTTGCCCCTAGACCATTAAAGATTCCAATATTATTATTTTCTGGGTGCCATCCAATTAATGATTTATAATCCTTAACAGTAGGTCTAACACCTGCTACCCTATCTAAAATTTCATATTCTACATTTAAAATACCCTCTAACCTATCTTTTAAAAATTGTTGACCATCACCGGTTATTTTATCTGTTAAATCTTCTCTGTTATATGTTGCACCAACCGTATATAAATGATTACCAAGTGGAAGAACATACACTCCTTTACTTATTATTCGATCAAAATATTTTATAGAAGGAATTTTTATTGTAATCACCTCTCCTTTTGTAGGAGCAATTGGCAGATAACTAAAAAAAGGATTTTCACTCACACGATACCCCTCACAAAAAATAATTTTTTGGGCATCAAAATCTTTATAGTTTATGTTAATGTTATTGAAATAATCAAAATCAAATTTTTCTTCAAGCATATCACATTTGTCAGTAAAATACTGTTTTGAATCATTTAAAAATTTAACAACATCTAAATTACCTGCAGGCTCAACATTAGCACTTGTAAATGCATCATTAAGCTGAGGAAAAGTGTTTTTTTTGTTAAAACTCTTAATATAGATATCCATTCCTTCATTTGAATACTTATCGTTCCATAGATGCTTGACATCTTCATTTCTAAAAAGCTTCAAAATGGGTTTTAAATGTAAAAAACTAGAGCTTAATTTTTCCTCAAGCTCTTGATATCTTTTTATTGCTGTTTTTAAATAAAGATCAGGAAATGCAGGTATACATCTTCTAACACTAATTGGATTAATTAAACCAGCCGCTACCCTACTTGCAGACGCTCTTAAATTAGTATCAACAATTAAGATAATTTTATTACGCTCCAATAGATCATGAACTAATAAAGTCCCTGCAAGTCCTTGGCCTACTACTATATAATCATATTTTCTATTAAAAGACAAATATGATCTTTTAGTGAAGAACTATTTTCTTATTAATAATACCATTATCTGTTTCTATCTCTAAGAAATAAATTCCTTTCCCGTATTTATTAATATCAATTTGCTTAACATACTCACCAACAAACTGAT
>JBJKXM010000004.1:0-133655 GCA_045561575.1 Flavobacteriales bacterium | reverse complement strand
CTTCAAAAAGGATGTCAGTCTTTGGAAATTGGTAGAAATGGTTTAGGTGCAGACGGAAGAGAAATAACTAATCAAGATGAAATTTTAAATAGATTAAAATATGCAAGTAGCGATAGAATATTTAGAATATACGATGCATTCAGAATAGGTATTCCAATTCAAAGAATTCATGACATAACCAAGATAGATTTTTGGTTTTTGAGACAAATAGAGGAATTGGTTGTTTTTGAAAATGAAATAAGACAGTATACAATTAAAAATATTTCAAAAGATTTGCTTTTGGAGGCAAAAATTAAAGGATTTGCAGATAGGCAAATAGCCCATTTACTAAGTTGCCTTGAAAGTGAAGTGTTTAATACAAGACAATCAATGAATATAAATAGAGTATATAAGTTAGTTGATACTTGTGCTGCAGAATTTGTTGCTAAAACACCATATTACTATTCTACTTTTGAAATGGATAAAGAAGTTGATGGAAAAAGATTTGCTGAGAATGAAAGTATTTCATCCGATAAGGAGAAAATCATTGTACTAGGATCTGGACCTAATAGAATTGGACAAGGAATTGAATTTGATTATTCTTGTGTTCACGGTGTACTTGCATCAAAAGAATGTGGATATGAAACAATTATGATAAATTGTAATCCTGAAACAGTTTCTACTGATAATGATACAGCCGACAAATTATATTTTGAACCTGTTTTTTGGGAACATATTTACGATATAATCCTTCATGAAAAACCTAAAGGTGTTATTGTTCAATTAGGAGGACAAACAGCTTTAAAATTAGCTGAAAAGCTTGAAAGGTATAATATTAATATAATGGGTACTTCTTATAAAGCTCTAGATGTTGCAGAAGATAGAGGTAGGTTTTCTGAACTATTAGAAAAGAATAATATTCCATTTCCGAAATTTGCTGTTGCCCAAACTGCAGAAGAAGCAATTAATATTTCAAAAGACCTAAATTTTCCAATCTTAGTGAGACCTTCATATGTTTTAGGTGGACAGGGAATGAAAATTGTTATTAATGAAGATGAATTAGAGCATCACATAATTGATCTACTAAAGGATATTCCTGGAAATCGAGTTCTATTAGATCATTATTTAGATAATGCAATAGAAGCAGAAGCTGATGCCATTTGTGATGGGAAGGATGTATATATCATTGGTATCATGGAGCATATTGAGCCTTGTGGTATTCACTCTGGTGATTCTTACGCTGTGTTACCTACATTTGATCTAAGTGATAATGTAAGGCAACAAATGATTGATATAACCAAAAAAATAGCTGTTGAACTAGAAACAGTTGGTTTAATTAATATTCAATTTGCAATTAAAGATGAAGTAGTTTATGTTATTGAAGCTAACCCTAGAGCTTCACGAACTGTTCCTTTTATTTCTAAGGCCTATGATGAGCCTTACGTTAATTATGCTTCTAAAGTAATGCTAGGACAAAATAAAGTTGCTGATTTTGAGTTTAATCCTAAGAAAAAAGGATATGCTATAAAAGTTCCAGTATTTTCATTTAATAAATTTCCAAATGTTAATAAGGAATTAGGCCCTGAAATGAAATCTACTGGTGAAAGTATATATTTTATTGATGATTTAACTGATGATTATTTTGTAAAAGTGTATTCTGAAAGAAATTTATATTTGAGTAAATAATGCCATTTTTAAAAACACTAGCTATTATTTTTTTAGTGTACTATTTTTTCAAATACACTTTAAGATTATTAGCCCCTTTTATTTTACAATCTTTTGCAAAAAAGATGCAGCAAAAATTTAAAGATCAATATAATCAACAAGAAGGTAATCAGCAAAAAGAAGGAGAAATTACTATTGAAGGAAAAAATAAAAAAACCAATTCTAAAGATCTCAATGTTGGTGATTATGTAGATTTTGAAGAGGTTGACGAATAAAAAATATTATGATTGGAATTAATAATTTAAAATCTCATGCTCTAGTAGTCACATTATTTGCTTTAATATCATTCGCTTATTTTTCCCCTTTATTAGAAGGAAAAAGAATCGATGGTCATGATGTTAAAACTTGGATTGGAATGTCGAAAGAAATTAGCGATCATAGAGAAAAAACTGGAGAAGAAGCACTATGGACAAACTCTATTTTTTCTGGAATGCCAGCATACCAAATATCTGTTAAATATTCAAACCTTATTAAATATATTGATAAAGCTATTTCATTCGGATTTCCCAGACCAGCCAATCTACTTTTTCTTTATTTACTTGGTTTTTATCTTTTACTTGTTTCATTAAATATTGATTATAGAATTGCTGCTCTTGGAGCTTTTGCATATGCTTTTTCTTCCTACTTTTTTATAATAATTCAAGCTGGTCATATGACAAAAGCACATGCTATTGCTTATCTTCCAATGGTTGTAGCTGCTGTTTTGTATACTTACAGAGGTAAAATGTTATTGGGTGGAGTTTTGACATCTTTAGCTGTGGCACTACAAATATTTACAAATCATTATCAGATTACATATTATTTGATTTTAATTTTATTATTTGTTGGTTTTACTCAGTTTTATAAAGATTTTAAAGGAAAAACACTCCCTTCTTTTTTTAAAAAGACTGGAGTTTTATTTTTAGCAGCTTTTTTAGCAGCTGGTACTTCATATACTAGACTGAAAACAACAATAGACTATGGTAAAGAAACTACTAGAGGAAAATCAGAGCTAACTAATAATATTGATAATAAAACAAAAGGTTTAGACAAGGATTATGCAACTCAATGGAGTTATGGAGTAGCAGAATCAATGACACTTTTAATTCCAAATTTTCATGGTGGAAGTAGCATGAGCAGTGTTCTATCAATTGATGATTCACAAACTTTAGATTTTTTAAGAAAATTTAGAAATAAAAAATTAGCAAATGCCCTACAGTTTAAGGCAGGGTCATATTGGGGAGAACAGCCAATTGTGTCAGGACCTACATATGTTGGAGCCATAGTTATATTTCTATTTATACTGGGGCTGCTATTAGTGAAAAATGAATTAAGAATATGGATATTGTTGGCTACAATCATTTCTCTAATGCTAGCTTGGGGCAAGAATTTTATGCCTTTAACAGATTTCTTTCTTGATTACTTTCCTGGATACAATAAATTTAGAGCAGTTTCAATGATTTTAGTAATTGCTGAGTTTACAATTCCTTTGTTAGCCTTTATAGGATTAAATAAGTTTCTTTCTTCTAATTCTAAATTTGAAGATTTAAAGAAATTAAAAATTGCATTTTACACCGCAGGAGGTATTACGCTAATTTTTGCACTCTTTCCGACTATGTTTTTAGATTTCTTGTCAGAAAAAGATTTAACACCTATATCTTCTGGTGTTAAAACTCCTGATGGTTTTCTTGATGGATTAATTGCTGATAGATCTTCTTTATTGCAATCTGACTCATGGAGATCCTTTTTATTCATTCTATTATCCTTTGGTGTTTTATTTGCGTTTATCAAAGAAAAATTAAATAAGAAATATGCTATTTTATTAATTGGAGCTTTATTAATAGCTGATATGTGGAACATTAATAAAAGATATCTTAATGATGAGCACTTTGTCAGAAAAAACAAGGTAAAGAATCCTTATAAACCTTCTCAAGCAGATAATTTTATTTTAAAAGATAAGGATCCTAATTTTAGAGTTTTTAATCAAAGTGTTAGTACATTTAATGATGCTAGTACTTCTTACTTTCATAAATCTATTGGAGGTTATCATGGAGCAAAACTTAAACGATATCAAGAGCTAATAGAATTTCATATTTCAAGAGGAAATATTAGTGTTTTAAATATGTTAAATACTAAATATTTTATTACTCAAGATGGTCGTGCTCAAATAAATGCTGGAGCTCTAGGAAATGCATGGCTTATTGAGGATGTTAAGATTGTAAAAAATGCCGACGAAGAAATTGCGGCTCTCGGCAATTTTGATCCCGCAAAAACAATCATTGTTGATGAAAGGTTTAAAGATAATTTAAACAAGATCAAGTTTTCATCTTTAGGTTCAATAAAATTAGATTCCTATCAACCCAATAATTTAAAATACACAACAAATTTAAATGATGAAGGGTTAGCAATTTTTTCTGAGATATATTATAAAGACGGTTGGAATGCTTATGTAGATGGGGTAAAAACAGAACATTTTAGAGCTAACTATGTTTTAAGAGCCATGAAAATTCCAGCTGGTAATCATATTATCGAATTTAAGTTTGAACCTTCAGTTTTTATAAGTGGTGAAAGAATTTCTTTAGCTTCATCCATTTCTTTAATACTCCTTTTAATTTTTGCTTGCTATAGGGAGTTTAAATTAAAATGAAAAAGATTCTAATTATTTCATATTATTGGCCTCCAAATACTGGTTCTGGTGTTCAACGATGGTTGAAGTTTAGTAAATATTTAGTGGATTTAAATTGGTCTCCAATAATAGTTACACCTAAAAACCCATATATTGAGTTAAAGGATTCTGAATTAATTAATGATGTTTCTGATAAAATTAAAGTAATAAAACTTCCAATTTGGGAGCCTTACTCTTTTAAAGACAAATTATTTGGAAAAGACAAAAAATCTCAAACTTCCGGTTTAATTTCAAAGGAAAACACATTTAAAGATAAACTTCTTAATTGGGTTAGAGGAAATTTATTTATTCCAGATCCAAAAAAATATTGGGTTAGTCCTACAGTTAATAGTCTAAAAAGCATAATAAAAGAACAAAAGATTAATTATATTGTTTCTACAGGACCCCCACATTCTATGCATTTAATTGCTCTGGAACTAAAGAAAATTTTTAGTAACCTAAATTGGATTGCCGATTTTAGAGACCCATGGACTAATTTGGATATTTTGAATGATTTTAATCTATCTAAAAGATCTTTAAAAATTCATAGAAGTTTAGAGAATAATGTTCTGAAAAATGCAGATTTAGTTCTGACTGTTGGAGAGAGATGGGCAGCAGATTTTAAAGATTTAGGAGCAAAAAATGTTAAAGTCATTACCAATGGTTATGACAGTGATGATTTTAAAGATTTTAAAGATTTAGATACTGATAAATTTATTTTAGGGCACTATGGTATAATGAATCATCTTAGGAACCCTTCTAATTTATGGAAGGCATTAGATGAACTATGTTTAGAGAATAATGATTTTAATAAAAGTTTAGAAATTAGATTATCAGGTAATATTGATAAATATATTTTAAATGAAATCAGTAAATACCCATTTTTGAACTCTAAACTAGTTAATTTAGGTTTTCTTAATCATAAAGATGTCATTAAAGAATACTCCATGGCTAGTCTTTTATTGTTATTATTATTTGATTCAAAGAGCGGTGAAGGAAATTATCCAGGAAAATTATTTGAATATATAGCAACAAAAAAACCTATTTTATCATTTGGACCAACAGAAAGCGATGTTAAAAATATTTTAAAAAATGGTTTTGGAATTTATCATGCATATAAAAGTGATGTAAATTCAATAAAAGAGAATATTTTATCTGTATATAATAATAAGTATGTAAATAAAGATTTAGATTCAACAAAATATTCTAGAAAACATTTGACAAAAGAATTGGTGAAAATTTTAGAGGAACTGTAATGGGAGTTATTAGAAAACAAAGTATTAGTAATTCAATTATTTTCTATATTGGAATGACAATTGGAGCAATTAATACAGTTTTAATTTATCCTAATGTTTTTAATGATCAACCAGAACACTGGGGTTTAATTCAATTGATAGTTGCTTATGGTTTAGTATTATCCACATTTACATCTTTTGGAATTCCAAAAGTTCTTTTGAAGTTTTTTCCATCTTATAGAGACAAATCGAAACTTTTAACATACAGTTTATTAATTCCTTCTTTAGGTTTAATATTTGTTTCTCTAATTTATTTATTTTTTAAAAATGAAATTTTTATTGCATTTAAAATGGATCCGCTTCTTAAAGAAAATTTCATATATGTTTTTATTTTAATTTTTTGTATTTCATTTTATGAGATATTTTCGGCTCTTTCAAGATCATTTCTTGATGCAATAACACCAGTAGTTTTAAATGAGTTTTTTTTAAAAAGCTACACATTAATTATTTTAATTCTTCATGGATTTAAGTTTATTGATTTTGCAACTTTTTTGATGTTATATGTGTCAGGATATTTAATTAAATTATTTGTTCTTTCTCTTATTAATTTTTACAATAAACGACTTTCATTTTCACTAAAATTATATGATTTAAATTATAAGGAATTATTCAAATTTGGTTTGTATGTTTTTGCTGGTGGTTTATCAATTATGATTGTTACTAGACTAGATATGCTAATGATCGGGTATTTATTAGATCTAGAGCAAGTTGCATTTTATACTTTAGCGTTTTATATTGGAAATGCTATAGCAATTCCAGGAAGATCTGTTATTTCAATATCTGTTCCTCTTATTTCTAAAGCTTGGGAAAATCAAGATATTAAAGAAATTGATATGATATATTCAAAATCAGCTATTAATCAATTAATTGTTTCTGGACTTTTATTTTTGGTAGTTTGGTTAAATATTGATGATGTTCTTTCATTATTACCAGAAAAGTTTTCTTATGGGAAATGGGTTGTTTTTTATATTGGTTTAGCTCAGCTTGTAAATATGTCATGTGGGGTAAACGGTGCTATAATTGTTAATTCTAAGTATTATAAATATGACTTATATACTAACCTTATTCTTCTGGCTATAACGGTATTGTTAAATTTTCTTTTAATTCCAATTTTTGGAATAAATGGTGCTGCTATGGCAACTGCTTTTTCAATTATCTTCTTTAACCTTATTAGATTGATAATTATTTATAATAAGATTCAAATACAGCCCTTTTCTTTAAAAACTTATTAACTATTATACTATTAATCTTAGTTTATTTAATATGCTTTAAGGTAGATTTTGATAATATCTTTCTAAGTATAGCTGTCAAAACAATACTGTCAGCAACTTTATTTATTTCAATTTGTATTAAAGCTAATTTATCTGATGATATAAATAATTTAATATCTGATTTTCAGAAAAAATATTTCAAGAAATAGCTTGAAATATCCCTCTTATTACCCAATAGGATTTTAAAAATTTAAATTTGTGAGTAGGAGAGATGATTTTTGAAAGTTGGCCAGGAGAAATTCGACGAATAATATGTAAAAATAGACTAATAAATAATTTTGTAGATTGAATTACTAGCTTTGATAATAAGATAAAAGTTGTCATTAAAAAGTTTTCATGAAAAATAGTCCTTTTAGTAAACTGATTGGCATTTAATATAATTCTATCTCGTAGGTATTCCTTTTCAAGTTTGTAACTGGCTTCAGAATGAGTAATACTCATTTCAGAAATATTATAAAGTTTAACATCTTTATTTTTCATTATTAATTTGTAGAAGAAATCTGGTTCCTCTCCAAGACCAAGATTCCCGCCAGTCATACCAATTTCTGTATTAAATTTTTCACTTTTTAAGAAAAGATTTTTTGCAATACACATATTTCCACCTGAAAACCCTTCTTTTGATTTAATAGTTCCTAAAAAACCGTCTGTATCTTTAAATTTTCTTATGAAATAATCTTTGTCAATCCAATCTTCAGGATTAGATTCAAAATTAGGATATATAGGACCTCCGTAAATTATATTTTCATTTTGATTTTTAAGTTCATTTAAAAGCGCTTCAAGCCAGTTCTTGTTAATTACTGCATCATCATCAACAAATGCTAAAAACATACCTTTACACACTTCAAATGAAAGATTTCGAGCAAAGCTTATACCTTGTTTATGCTCAACATAGTAATTTACTTCTGGATATTTTTTTTTAATTTCAGAAATATAGCCTTTAGTATTATCAGTACTATTATTATCAATAATATTTATTTCGATACTCTTTTTTCCTTGAGTTTGGTCTAATACAGATTTAAGACATTTTTTTAGATACTCAATTCTGTTGTATGTACAAATTGTTATACTGAGAACCACTCTTTTATTTTTTTTAGAATTAACTCTCTTTGAGATTTTAATTTTGTGTTTTTCTTAAATTCTTTTTCAATTGTTCTATTATTACCGTATGAAATAAAATCTAGAATTTCATTTTTAGTTTTGGAAGAATTAAAGCTAGAAAGATTCCAAATTTTAATATTATTTGGATATCTTAATTTAAGATCATTTGTTGTGCTAATATAATCGTCATAATATTTCTCTATTGCTTTCCTTTTCTCTCTAATCTGATATTTTGGAAAACACGGGTCCCATCTATTATCTATTTCCCATCCATTTCCATTATGACTGTACCAATGGTTTCTTCCTTCAGTTTTTTTAAGAAAGCTTGTAACTACATCTTCTTTTTCTCTTTCTAGTCCAATTATTTTAACATTAGGGTATTTGTGAATGATCTTGTCTATATATGGGAGGAAATACATCCCCGTATCTCCAATGAATTTTAAATCTTCATCATAATTTAATAGATATTCTATCCAATTAAATAATTCTGTCTCATCATTTTCCCATTTTATTAATTTTCTAATTTTTTCTTTCTCTAATCTCCCTTCGTGTAAAACAAGAACGTTCTTTTGTTCAGATAAAAAAGATGATAAAGAAACACTTCCACTTCTTCCAGTTCCAATTGATATGATTAATTGTTTATTCATTTAGTAATCAATTAAACTATAACCAAAATTATTAACTTCATTTTCATGTTTTTCAATGATTCTCTTAATCTTATTTTTTGAGAAAAAGCTATTCTTTTTTTTCTCCCAAATTTTAAAATATTTTTGATTAATTCCTTTTCTAATTTCAATATCAGAGTTAATTATTTTAATTTTTAAAAAATTAGAAATTGTTTTTAGTATTTTTTCAGGATTATCTATTAAATCTTCATATTTAAAATTTATACTTCTAATAAGATTTTTTTTATCCTTATTGTAAATTTTATGACAAACTATCCAATGATCAATCAAAGAATCAAGTGATGTTTTAGACCATTTTTTTGTTGCTAATGAAGTTGCAATTGGATGCCTAGTAATATTTATAAAGTAACTATTAGGAAACATTTCTTGAAGAAATCGTGTTCTAATAATATTTGGAGGTGATTTTTCAACTAAATATTTTTTTTCTGTGTTCCAGAATCTTGACCATTCTTTAAAAAGCTTTTGTCTATTTTTTTCATTTATTAAAATTGATGTTTCATTTAGTTGTGATTCTTCGTTGAAACCAAATTTTCCAACTCCTCCAAATTTATATGCTGGTAAATAAACACTTTGAACAAACTGTCCTTCATCCTCAATTTCATTAGTATTAGTAAGTCCAGAAAAATTTTCTTGCTCATTAAGAATTTTATAGAAAAGAGATGTCCCACTTCTGTGAAGTCCTGAAATAAATATAAATTTTTTATCCTCCATTTAGAATAATTTATTTACTCCAAATAACCATCTAAATTCTAAATATTCCTCATTTGCAGGAGGTCTATTAAGGAAAAAAGGAAAATCTAATCTTAAAACTAGAGGCTTCATTTTAGGAAGTGCTCGTATTGAATAAGTAAATCCAACACCTGCGTCAGTTCTTAAATCAGTAAAAATATCAGAGTAATTTGAACTATTAATATCTTCATTAGTAATTATACCAGCATCTCCAAAAATGTATGTTTTTAATTCATTATTCATAAAATGAAAATGAAAATACTTTGACAAATCTATTTCTAAATTTACTGCAGCTCCACTTTTTCCAGAATAATTAAATGATTCAATACTTCCATTATTTTCTTGTGGAACTAAATAGCCAGCATAACCCCTAAGATTAAGGCCACCACTGTGATGAAAGTTATTTAATGAAGAACCAAATCCTAGATATTCATTTGGAATAAATCCTGTTGATCTTGCAAATTCATTATTCATTAAATCTTCATTATTTCCACCAGCAAAATAAAGTTTACTTTCTGATGCCCAATTATCACCTGTGCCTATTTGAATAAAAATTCTTGATTTTAATTTTAAATCAAAAACAGTAGTGTTATTAGTGTTTTTAAGAATAAACTTATTGTAATTGTAATCGGAAAATAATGCAGAACTCATTGTGCTGAGTTCAATTTTTCCTGAAATATCTTTTATATTATATTTATGCTCTAGAGATAAATCTATTCTATTGTTGAATTTATTTATATTCCAAAGTTGTGGATAAAGCATATAGTTTTCAGCTTTTGTTCTGTAATAAGAAACTAACCCAATATTAATTTTATTTTTTTTGTCTAAAGTGTATTTTGAAAAAGACATTTGGTTTGAATATAAACCAGCTATGAAATTTGTACTTAATTTAATTCTTGCATATTTCATATAATTATCAAGATTAGTATTGTAGTTCATCTTGTAAGAATAAAGATCATAGTTTTCTTTATTTATAATATTTTCATCTTGTAATTGTCCAGTATTAAGCCAAAAATTAATGTCAAATAGATGGTGGTGATTTAAATAATTTCCATTTAAATTAATTCCAATTTTTACTCCATCATAAGAATTCCACCATAGGTTTGGTCTATATTTTACCTCATAATTTCTCCAATCGGCTCTTTGATATAGTAGATGATCAAAACTGTATGTTTTATTTATTTTCGAACTATTATCAGGCATATATATATCGCCAAACCTTGTAGTTGGGTCAATTATAACCTCATCTATTCCGGATGGTATATCTAATGAAATTTCATATTTTGGGTTTAATTTATCCCAACCATGCCATTTAGGAAGAACTTTGGCATCTGTTGATTTTACAAACCAATTATTAGGAATATGATATTCATATTTCTTTTTATCATTTGCTACAACAGTAAAATCTATTGGCATTTGCATTCTTGATTTTCTTTTGAAAACTATTTTTTCAGAATTTGTATTCTTTTTTACTTTTACAGAATAATCTAATCTTTTATCTGTGTCTAACCATTGGTCAAAAAACCAATTTAAATCAACATTTGTATACTGAATAATTGCATTTCTAAAATCTTCATTGTAAGGATGAGCAATTTTCCATGTGTTAAAATAATATTTCATAGCATCTAAGAATAATTCATCTCCTAAAACATATTGTAAATTATATAACATGGTTGCAGTTTTATAATATACTTGCCTATATCCACCACCATGGCCTAAGGCTCCATTAAAGCAGTCTGAATGAGTTGAAATTATTGGATCTGTTTTTCTTGTAGCGGATTCTATATAAGCATTATAAACTTCAGTATCAATGGCTTTTTGAGGTTTGTGGAATTTTTTTCTATAACTATTTTTTGGTAGATCTTCTATCACATTTTCTCCATCAATCTTGATCATTGCCCAAGCAGTAAGGAATTCAGTAAACCCTTCATCAAGTAAAGCCCTGTATGTTTCGTTATTTCCGACCTGACCAAAAAACCACATATGCCCAATTTCGTGAGCAAGCAAATCCCTGTAACCAGGATCAGTACCACCATCTAGTGTAATCATTGGATACTCCATTCCATCTCTTGCATCAGCAACAATAACTTTATGCCAAATATATCTTCCGAAATCTTCTGAAAAAACTCTTAAGCATTCAGCTCCAAAATCTGCTGCGTTTTGCCATTTGCTTGCATGTGGTTCTTGTACTAATGAATAACAAACTTTATCCTCCCATCTTGCTTCACCAATCCTATAGGTAGGATCTGCAGTAAATGCAAAATCATGAACATTTTCTGCATGATATTTCCATGTCTTGTGTTCGTCTTTGTTGTATTTAATTATCGTTGATGGTGGAGAATTAAACGGTTTATCTTTAAAGTTTTTTACATCTAGTTTTTTTCTTAGATCATCCGGTAAAACTTCATTTCTATTTATGAGGTTACCAGTAGCTTCAACAACAAAATTGGAGGCGAAAGTTAATTCAACATCAAAGGTTCCAAAGTTTCCATAAAACTCTCTCCCAAGGTGTTGATCTGTAGTCCATCCAAATTTAGCATCATAGACAGAGATTCTTGGGTACCAATGTACACCATTATAATGTCTATAACCCCACGCATCATAGGATTTCATTCTTCTTCTAACTTCACCACTGTCAAAATATGTTTTGAATTTAATCTCAAAATTTATTTTTTCATTTGGAAGCAATGGTTCAATTAAATTAACTTTTAGAATCGTATTATCAAGTAAAGTTTTTACACTCATCCCATTAATTGTGATTCTTTCTACAATTGTTCCTAATTTTTTTTCTTCGTATTTTCCATATTTGGGATTTTTTCCATTTTCCTTCTGAAGTTTATCATAATATGAATCTGGTTGAAAGGCATTTTGATATAGATGGAAAAAAACAAAATCAAGAGTGTCTGGGGAATTATTCCAATATGTTAGTTCTTCAAAGGCATCAATAATATCAGTTTCCTCATCAATTTCAGCTTTGATATTATAATGTATGTCTTGTTGCCAATAACCTTTATGTGGCATTTTGTTTTTCCAGTAGTTAGGATTGTCTAAATTTCTATATGTATTTGGCTTTTCAAGTGGATTATACTTATTTTGAGAATAGCCACTAATTGAAAGAAGAATAAAAAATATAAGTAAGTATTTTTTCATATTTAATTTGTTAAATTTTTTTTAGCGTTAGTTATACTTGCATTTAATTCAAATCCTATCAATAAAAATATGGCGTTAAAATAAATCCAAAGTAAAATAATTATTAGTGTTCCGATAGAACCATAAATTTTATTGTATTGAGAAAAATTATCAATATAGTAGCTAAAAACAATTGAAGTTAAAATTATGAATAATGTTGCAAGTATTGCTCCTGGAGAGAATATTTTTGTTTTAGTTTTTAGTGCTGGTCCAAAATTAAAAATTGTTGTAATTCCAATAAAAAGCATAAAAATTAAAATTACCCATTTTGCAATGTTAAGGATGTTGAGTTGATTTTCATTAATAATTTGATAATCAATTAAGTATGATATTGTTGCTTTTCCAAATATTATTAAGACTATTGTTAGAAAAACTAATGCTGATGTTATTATAGTTAGAATAATAGATAATAATTGATGCTTGACAATGGATTCATTTTCTCTAATATGATAAGATGAATTCAATGCTTGAATTAATGAACTCATTCCATTGGTTGAAAAATATAATGCTAAAATAAAACCTAAAGACAGTAAACCACCTCTTTGATTATTAATAATATCCTCTAGAGTGTTAAACGTAGCTGAGTTAGTTGATGGCGGTAATATGTTTGATAGTATTTCCATGAGTGTTTCTTGAAAACCATCAATAGGTATATATGGAATTAGTGTGAAAAAAACAATGATAGATGGAAAAAACGCTAAGAAAAAATTGAATGCTAATGACGATGCTCTTGTAGTTATAGCACCTTTTTGTAATCCTCTTATGAAAAAAACAGTGACATCATATAAGCTAAGACCTCTAAAACCTAATGGTTTAATTTTTTTTAAAATCTGAGTTAAATTACTCATGACGCTTTTAAACTTAAATCAAAGTTTTTTATTGTATGAGTAAGTGTCCCAAGTGAAATGTAATCAACGCCGCATTTTGCATACATTAAAATATTATCTTCTGTTATACCACCAGATGATTCAGTTTCATACCTATTATTAATAAATTTTACTGCTTCTTGTGTTTGAATGTAATTGAAGTTGTCAAGTAAAATTCTTGTAATTCCTCCCTCATTAATCACTTCTTTAATTTCATCAATATTTCTAGTTTCAACAATTATATTTAAATCTAATTTTTTAGATAAAAGGTATTTTTTTGTTTTTTGTATGGCTTGAGCGATTCCACCACAAAAGTCAATATGATTATCTTTAATCATAATCATGTCATCTAATGCATATCTATGATTCTTTCCTCCACCTATTTTGACAGCCCATTTTTGGACTTTTCTATTTAGAGGTATCGTTTTTCTTGTGTCTAAAATTTTTGTATTTGTAGTAGCTATTTTTTCACAAAGAATATTTGTTTTTGTAGCAATAGCACTCATTAATTGCATATAATTTAATACAAGTCTTTCAGCTTTTAATATGGAATGTGTAAATCCTTCTATTGACATTATAATGTCTTGATTTGAAACGATATCTCCGTCTTTGAAATGATTATTTATTGTAAGTTTACTATCAACTATTTTAAAGATCAAGTTAGCTAATTCAACACCTGCAATTATGCCATTATCTTTAGCTATAATTTTAGCTTTGCTTGAATTTTGTTTATCAATGCATGCAAGAGAAGTATGGTCTCCTGTGCGAATGTCTTCTTTTAGAGATTGTTTTATAAATTTTTCAAGTTCTTGATCAATCATTAGAGTCAAATTACTAATATTGTCAAAAATACGAAATAATGAAGCTTTTATTAATTTCTAACGGTAGGACATCGGATGAAAATCTTAAAAATCAACTATTAGATTTTAATAAAAGACTTTCTCATTACATAGATTTTAATCATTTTGAAATTCCAAGTTTAAAAAGTTCAAATAAATTAAGTAAGTTAGAATATAAAAATCAGGAGGCAAAATTGATAAAAAAACAAATTTTTAATGGAGATTACATTGTTTTATTAGATGAAAAAGGAAAAACCTTTACCTCTGTTGAATTTTCAAAAAAAATTGAAAAATATATGCTCAATTCTTATAAACGTATAGTTTTCATTATTGGAGGTGCTTTTGGATTTTCTGATCAAATTTATTCGATCGCAAATGAAAAAATATCTTTATCAAAAATGACATTTTCTCATCAAATGGTAAGATTATTTTTTATGGAACAACTCTATAGAGCATATACTATATTAAGAAATGAAAAATACCATAATCAGTAATGGATATTGTTTTTGTTACAAATAATTTAAATAAGTTAAGTGAGATTAAAAATTTAGTTTCTTCACAATATAAAGTTTTAAGCTTAAAAAATATTGGTTTTCATGATGAAATAGAGGAAACTGAAATTACACTTGAAGGTAATGCTTTATTAAAAGCAAGACACATATATAACAAGTATAAATGTAATTGTTTTGCTGATGACACAGGACTGGAAATTGACGCTCTTAATGGTAAACCGGGAGTTTATTCAGCTAGATACGCTGGTCCTGCATGTAATGCTACAGATAACATTAATAAAGTACTTAGAGATTTAGATAATATTGAAAATAGACAAGCAAAGTTTGTTACAGTAATTGCATTAATAATAGAAGGTAAAGAATATATATTTAAAGGACAATGTGAAGGGACTATAACAAAAAAGTTTTATGGAAATGAAGGGTTTGGCTATGATCCTATTTTTCTTCCTTTCGATTCAAAATTAACTTTTGCTGAAATGAATCAAATTGAAAAAGGAAAAATAAGTCATCGTGGAATTGCTGTTAGAAAACTGGTATCTTTTCTTAAAAAGAAGTAGCTTTAAATACTAAAAAATTTATTTAGTTCTTTAGCATTTGGAACTAATTTACTTATATCTCCATTATTTTTTAGAATATCTCTTACAATTGATGATGATATATGAGAGTGTTTAGGTAATGTTGTTATTAAAAGCGTTTCAATATTAGAATCTAGCTCTTTATTATTTTGAGCTACTTTTTTTTCAAACTCAAAGTCCTTTTCGTCTCTAACTCCTCTTATTATATAATTAGCTTTATATTTTTTACAAGCATCTACAGTTAAGCCTGTATAGCATATTACTTCCATATTGTTTTTATCCTTAATTAAACTTTGTATCCAATCTTTGTTTTTTTCAAATGGGAAGCTATTGTCTTTTAATGAGTTTTTTCCAATACCTATAATGATTTTGTCAAAGAGAGGAATTGTTCTTTCAATAATTGACATGTGTCCAAAAGTAAATGGAGAAAATGAACCAGGAAAAAGAGCTATTTTTTTCATATAGATTATAAATTAAACATAGTAAAAAAAACACTTCCATATTTTCTTTTCTCTATATTTTTGTCTTCAAATATCGTTCTTTTATCATGTTCAATTATTAGACATCCATTATTTTCAATAATCTTTTTTTCAAGTATTAAATCTTTTATTTCGTGGTACTTATTATAGTTGTAAGGAGGATCTAAAAAGATAATATCAAATTTATCACTAGTATTTAAAACATAATTAAAGCAATCACTAGTAATTGTTTTGATATTAAAATCTAACTCAAGGCTAATTTTATTTATAAAATTTGTGCACTTAATATTTTTATCTACTGCTGTAATTTTATTAGCATTTCTTGAAGCAAACTCATAGCTTATATTTCCAGTGCCACTAAATAAATCAAGTGCTTTAAGTTTAGAGATGTTATATCTATTTTGTAGAATGTTAAATAGACTTTCTTTGGCTCTGTCAGTTGTTGGGCGGACAGGAAGGTTTTTTGGTGCAATAAGTTTTCTTCCTTTGTGATTTCCGGAAATTATACGCATAAAAATTGTCGATATAGCAAATTGTAACAATGTCCTTCAATATTATTAAACTCGTTACTGCAACTTATATCATTTAGTTTATTTCCATATTTTATGTTTCTTATGTATTGATATAGAATGTTAAATTCTTCTTTAGCTATAATTCCATAAACTAATGTATTGATTTCTTCATTTGATAGATTCATTTCTTGAATACAAAATAAAACATAGAATAATAAATCTTCCTTTGTTTGAAATTCAAATTTATTTTGAAAAAGTAAGTTTTTATTTTTTGAAATAACTATATGCACTACTGAATCTTTAACATATAAAAACATCGTTTCCTTAGATTGATTAAGATTTATACATTTATTAATTAGTATTGAACTGTGAGATCTAATAGAAGCTTCAGGAATAATATTTTTAATTGTTTGATATATTCCTCTAGGAATAGCATACAAGTTAACAATATCGCTTTTTAGCTTATCTGATAAAAGTTCTTCATCTTCAATTTGATGATTAATGCTTAACAAGTTTTTTTTGTCATCCTCGACATATAGTTTACTAGGTATTAGCGTATTTGGAAAGTTAACAACAGATATTGATTTAGAGATAAATTTTTTATTTAAATAATCATCGTTGTTAAATATTAAGTGTAAATCTTTTAAGTCATAGGATTGCGAAGATAACAGTAAACACCTATATTTTTGTTTGTCAATTATACAATATGATATTGATTTTTTACTAAGCTCAACTGAAAGGTGATAGTTAGAAATTTGATCATTGTCAAATAAACTATCTTTTATGAGAATATCGGTTTTATTCTCCCCAGTTACCATTTAAAGATGCTTCTGTCATTGAACCAACTTTGAGTAAGCTATTCAAATCATACTTTTTATTTTCAGCGTCTAAGCCACTAAAGACATCTCTATAGGTTGCTGATATTTCAAAAACTTGCACGCTAACCTTTCCTTTTTCAATCACATTAGCATCTATATTATATTGTTTGTTAGAAAATGGAATCTGAGCAATGGTGTTTACATCAAATGGAAACTTGTTGTCTCTAGTATTTAGATAGTTTGCATCAAAAATTGATTCCATAGCTGAAACATAAAATGTATCTCTACTAATTAAACCCATTTCTAAAGCTTGAGCATCAGTTATTTGTTGTCCATTAATTAATGAATCTGGAGTTTCACCAACTGATTTTATTATAGTAGTTGAATCTTTTTCTAAAAAATCGATTAGAGCATTAAAATTATCTGCAAAAACTTCATTCTCTTTTTATATGCAATTTGTAGCGTTCTTAAGTCTTTTAGTTTTTGAACATTTTCCGAAATTCTTTCTTTGGCAACTTCATTAAATTCAACTTCACTGCTTATACTATTGTAAACAAAAAAAGCAAGTACAATATTTATTGGAATAAGAATTAGCGTGATTTTTTTAGCGTTCATTTTTTGGTTTTTATTTGATGCAAATTTACAATTTTTGATGAAAGTATTTTAAATTGTTGTTTCTTTGTGTAAAATAGAATTATGCTAAGATTATTATCAATATTAATTTTTAAGTTAAATGGCTGGAAAGTTAAAGATTCTATTGAATATCCAAAGAAATGCATAATTATTGCAGCTCCACACACATCAAATTGGGATTTTCTCATAGGTAGATGTTATGGCTATATTCAAAAAATTTATCCTAAATATCTAATTAAAAGTGAGTTGTTTGTTCCAATTCTTGGAACTATTTTAAGATTAAATGGTGGCATTCCTGTTTATAGAAAACAAAAGAATAATGTTGTTGATCAAGTAGTTGATAAATTTAATAATTCTGAAATCTTTAGATTGGGTATAGCACCAGAGGGAACTCGAAAAAGAGTGCCGAAGTGGAAAACTGGTTTTTATCACATTGCGCTAAAATCAAATGTGCCTATTGTGTTTTGCAAATTTGATTTCAAAACAAAAACCGTTGGAGCATTTGATATGATAATACCATCTGAAGATTTTAAATCTGATATGCAATATATTGAAAATTCATTTAAAGATTTTAAAGGTAAAATTATTGAAAATTACAATCCTAAAATTTTTTAATAAATTGTTTAAAACATCTTTTGAATAGCTTACTCTTTTTTAATAGACTATCTTGTAAGTTATATATTTGTTAATTAAAATAAATTTTTTTTCTAATGAATAATGATAATAGTATTTCTACTGTAGAACAGGCTCAGGAAATGGGTTTATTGCCCGAAGAGTTTGAAAAAATTAAGGAAATATTAGGTAGAACCCCTAATTTTTGTGAACTAAGTATTTTTGGTGTAATGTGGTCCGAACATTGTTCATATAAGAATTCAATTGTTTGGTTAAAAAAATTGCCAAAAGAAGGTCCTCATATGTTAGTGGAAGCTGGCGAAGAAAATGCTGGTCTTGTAGATATAGGAGATGGACTTGCGTGTTGTTTTAAAATAGAATCACATAATCACCCTTCAGCTTTAGAACCTTATCAAGGAGCTGCTACAGGAGTAGGTGGTATAAACAGAGATATTTTTACAATGGGTGCTCGTCCTGTTGCCCAGCTAAACTCATTAAGATTTGGTAATATTAATTTAGATAGAACTAAATGGTTATTGAAAGGAGTTTCAAAAGGAATAGGAGATTATGGTAATGCATTTGGAATTCCAATAATAGGAGGGGGAGGTTTTTTTTGATGATTGCTACAACACTAATCCATTAGTAAATGCTTTTTCAGCTGGTATTATGAAGAAGGGTGAAATGATTTCTGCTACATCATCAGGTGTTGGAAATCCAATATTTATTGTTGGTTCTAGAACAGGAAAGGACGGAATTCATGGAGCTTCATTTGCCTCAAAAGATATTACTGAAGATTCTGCTGAAGATCTTCCAGCTGTTCAAGTTGGAGATCCTTTTCAAGAAAAATTATTGCTAGAAGCGACATTGGAGTTAGCAAAGACAGATGCAATTGTTGGAATGCAAGATATGGGGGCAGCAGGTATTACTTGTTCCACAAATGAAATGAGTGCAGCTGGTAAACAAGGGATGACTATAAATCTAGATAAGGTTCCAACTAGACAAGATAATATGAAAGATTGGGAGATTTTATTGTCAGAATCTCAAGAGAGAATGTTAGTAGTCGTTGAAAAAGGAAAAGAAAAAGTAGTAAAAGAAATTTTTGATAAATGGGACCTCTCTTGTGAAGAAATAGGAGTTGTTACAGAAGGAGAGAGGGTTCAGTATTTTATGCACGGAGAATTAGTTGCTGATGTTCCATGTGCTGATTTAGTTTTAGGTGGAGGTGCTCCAGTATATGAAAGAGAGTATTCAGAACCTAGTTACTTTAAACGTTTTCAGCAGTTTAATATTAATGATGTTGAAGAACCAAAAGATTTTGTTGCTGTTGCCAAATCATTAACTGCAAATCCTAATATAGCCTCAAAAAGATTTGTTTATGAACAATATGATTCTATGGTTGGAACTGCTAATATGTCAACTAATTTTCCTACTGATGCTGGTATAGTTAATTTGAAAGATTCAAACAAAGCATTGGCTATGACAGTAGATTGTAATGCTAGAATGGTTAATGCTAACCCTGAAGAAGGTTGTGCAATGGCTGTAGCAGAAGCTGCCAGAAATATTGTTTGTTCAGGAGGAACTCCTTCTGCAATAACTAATTGTTTAAATTTTGGTAACCCATATAATCCAGAGGTTTATTGGCAATTTGTTGGATCTATTAAAGGAATGGCAAAGTCATGCAAAAAATTTAATACTCCAGTAACTGGTGGTAATGTGAGTTTTTACAATCAATCCTCTGTTGATGGTGTTGAAGTTCCTGTATTCCCAACACCTACTATAGGAATGCTAGGAATTGTTGAGGATAAGAATAGTATCATGTCTTTAGCTTTTAGTAAAAATGAATCTTTAATATACTTAATTGGAGAATCTCATAATGATATTAGCTGTTCTGAGTATCTTGTATCAATTCATAATAATAATGAATCATCAACACCATTTTTTGATTTAGATGTTGAGTATGAATTACAACAAACAATTTCAAGCTTGATAAAGAAAAAATTAATTTTATCTGCACATGATGTTGCTGATGGTGGGTTGTTTATTACGTTATTAGAAAGTTCAATGTACAATAATCTTGGGTTTAGCATTAATTCTTTAACTAACTTAAGAAAAGACGCGTTTCTTTTTGGAGAATCTCCATCAAGAGTTGTTGTTTCCATTGAATCAAATAATAAAAAACAATTTGAGGACTTTTTATCATCTACCAATACAATTTTTAATCAAATAGGTTCTGTAACTTCAGGAAATATTTCAGTTGATAATGAGTCTTTTGGGGATATTTCTGAATATAAAAATATATTCAATTCTTCAATTGCTGAAAAGATGAAATAATTAAAATCTAAAAATTAATTTTAGGTTTAATTGTCTTCTTGTTAAATAATTTGGAACTGCATACTGTCTTCCGCCTACATCTGAAACCCACAGATATGATATTGTGTTATTTATATCTAGAAGATTAAATACTTCAGCACTTACCCATGCTGAATTAAAAATATTCATGAATTTAAGTTTTGCTCTTTTATTTTCAGATTTTAATACTGCTGAAAATCCAATATCAACTCTTCTATAATCGGGTATTCTTAAGACATCTTGATACTTTTCAGATTTAGGAGGTCCAAAGGGTAGACCAGATCCATAAATCATGTTTAAATGCATTTTATAATTCATATTTCCTGGAATATAATCTTGGAAAAATAAACTAAAATTTACTCTTTGATCAGTTGGACGAGGTATATATCCAGGATATATAGTTTTTCCCTCTGAATCAACATATGAATCTCCAATAATATCTTCTTCAGTTTGCATAATTGATAAGCTTGCCCAACTTTCTACCCCAGAAACAAACTCTCCATTTATTTTAAAATCAATTCCAGTTGCATAACCTTCTGAATTATTTTCAGCAAGATATTGTATTCTTACGTTATCAACTTTATATGGAATAAGATTTTCTAATTTTTTGTAATAGATTTCTGTTATCCATTTAAAAGGTCTTCCCCATTTATAAAATAGATAATCTGATCCAGCTACATAGTGAACGGATTTTTGTGACTTAATCTCTTGATTTAGTTCTCCATTAGGGTATCTAAGCTCTCTATAGAATGGAGATTGATAATAAATTCCAGAGGCTAACCTAAATACAACATCTTTTTCCCAATTTGGTGCATATGCTAAAGATGCTCTTGGAGAAACTAAAAGCTCTTCATTATAAGACCAGAAACTTGATCTAGTACCAGCCCTTAATGATAAATTATTTATATCTTGACTATATTCTAAATAACCTGATTGTCTATTACTTGAAATATTAATATTACTTTTTAATAGTTCACTCATTAAAACCTGTTGATTTGGGTTTGATGGGTTACCAATTGAATCAAATGGGTGAGGAAGAGTAAATCCTGCAGAATCAATTAAAGTCCATTCACTTATTCTGTCGTTTATTATTTCATTTTGAAACTTTAAGCCCCAATTAATATTGATCTTGTCTTGATTGTAATTTCCTTTATGAGAAAAATTAATTACTCTAGCATCTAAAGAGTTTCTTGCATGATTAATATATTTTCCAACACCTCTATCAAAAGCAACATCTCCAAAATTGTCTGAACCTAAATTATTATCTAATTGATACAGCCAATATTCACCTAAAATATCAAAATTCTCTTCTTCATAAGTTTGAAATGCTGAACTTGTTAGTTCAAGTTGGAGTTTTGTGTTTGGGTTGTATTTTGTAGATAATGCACCAAAATACGTTTCATATTTATCTAACTCTTGACCCTCAAAAAATATAGTTAGTCTAAGTGCTTCGTTAAATGTGCCAAAATCAGTATTCCTATCCTGAGGAATCATTTGATACTGATTGCTCGATATATTTGTTAGAAGACTGATATCCCAATTAGTATTTAATTTATAGTTGATAAATGTTTGTAAGTCAGAAAATCTTGGAGCGTATTCTGCCTCTGTATCAAGACTATTTAAAATGTATTGATTTGATTTATGTCTTAATCCCACTAGATAACTAAGTCTTCTGTTTTTACTTAGTCCTTCCAGATGAGCAGAACCGCCCAATAAACTTAAACTTACAGAACTAGCTATTTTTTTTGGTTGTTTGTATTTGATATCAAGAACAGAGGACATTTTATCTCCATATTTAGCAGAAAACCCACCTGCTGAAAATAAAATACTTCCAACTAAATCGGTATTTACAAAGCTAAGTCCTTCTTGCTGGCCTGAATGTATTAAAAAAGGTCTGTAAACCTCTATACCATT
This sequence comes from Flavobacteriales bacterium, assembly GCA_045561575.1. Classification (GTDB taxonomy): domain Bacteria; phylum Bacteroidota; class Bacteroidia; order Flavobacteriales; family BACL11. Next base: position 110,930 of record JBJKXM010000004.1, on the reverse strand, counting down.
TACATAAACAAGATTTTCATCAAAATTACCTCCTCTTACAGAATATTGTGAGCTAAGCTCATTTGCTGAACTAACACCTGGTAGTGTTTTTAAGACAGACTCAATACCTCCACTTGAGCCAGGAATAACTTCTACATGTTTAGTTTTAATTCTACTTAAATTGTTTTTTCTGCTTTTTTGGTCTTTAACAATAATACTCTCTAGTACAGTGTTAGATTCTTTAAGTATAATATTTAGAACATATTCTTGCCCTTTTTTGAGCATGGGTATTCTAATTTTTTCAGTTTGATAGCCTATAAAACTAAATGCTATAACGTATGAACGATTTGCTTTAATGGAAATATTATAATTTCCTTCTTTATTTGATGTTTCACCACCTTTAATATCGATTATTGAAATATTTACAGCCTCTAATGGATTATTATTTACATCTGTTATTTTTCCACGAATATTTTGACTAAAAGTGAAATATGAAGTAAATAAGAATAGAAATGTAAAAAAACAGGCTCTCATCTATTACAAAAGTATGATATTATAGCTACAATATAACTGAACAATAAGAAGATTATTATGTTATTTTCATACTTTTGCCATCTATGGAGCCAAAGATTAAAAAAAGAATTCCAGTATCTTCATTAGTTCTACCATTTCTATATGGTTTATCAGGAATTTTTTGTATATTTTATAGTTCAGAAATTTATACTACTTCTTTTCAAGTAATTTCTGTTTTTAATCCTGAATTAAATATTGTTAAAATTGGATTGTTTCATATTGTATATGCTCTTTTAATCAGATTAGTTTATTTAAAATCTAATACAGTTTATATTACAATTTTACCAGTTTTAGCTCTTTATGAACTGGGTACATTTTTTTTCGATATCTATCTTTTCTCATTAAATCAAGTGCCTCATATATTTTTTACATCTGTTTTTCATTTTGGCTTATTTATTTTATTAATATATGAAAGAAAAATCTTCAAGTAAAAGATACTATTCCGTTTATATATTTACTATTTACCTTTTTATAATAGGATTATTTAATTATTTCTATTCTACTTATTTCTTTTTTATGGAAAATTTTCCATCTGCAAATGATTCATCTAGATCTGCTTTTTTGATTGGATCTGCTTTCTTAATCTTTCAGATATACAATATTGATAAAAAATATTTTCAAAGGTTAATAGATACATTTGTTGTTATGGCATTTACCTTAACTATGGTATATCCTACTTTTTGTGTGCTTGGTGTATTTATCTTTAAACCAGTTTACATTTTATTTATTATAATTCATTTTTTAATTATTGGAGCTCTTTTATATGACAAAAACAAATAATATATATTCAATATATCTATGGGTTATATATTTAGCATTACTTGCACTCTTCTTGTATTTTCATGAAATGCTTGGATTTAAACTTGATTATTCTGAAGTTTCTGTATATATAATTAAAGAAAGAGCAACATATTACATCTTATCAGCTTTTTTGTTTCTTCAAATTTATTTAGTATCTATAGATTTATATATAAAATTAATCAATACTATTTCATTAATTTCTTTTTTATTTATGTTTATTCAACCCTTAAATGATATTCTACTTAACACCACACAGGTTTGGATTCTTTCATCGATTAATTTATTTTTAATTTTATTAATGCAAACTGAAAAATATTACTATAAATGAAAAAAATTTTAATTTTATGTACAGGAAATTCTTGTAGATCTCAAATGGCACATGGATTTTTAGAATCTTTAACTGACTTTCAGATCTTTAGTGCTGGAACTAAACCGGAACCTGTTAATAAATATGCTGATGAGGTAATGAAAGAGTTAGATATTTATATTTCATCTAATACCTCTAATCATATTGATGAGTATCTTGATCTAGATATAGATCTAGTACTAACTGTTTGTGATAATGCTAAGGAAATTTGTCCTGTTTTCCCAAAACAAACATATTTTATTCACCATAGTTTTGATGATCCTGCTGATGCTAAAGGAACTTATGAGCAAAAAATAGTAGTTTATAAGAAGATTAGAGATCAAATTCACAATTTTTTAAAAAGTGAATTTTTACCGATGATTAATAATAAAATTTAGCAGAATATTTTTTTACATTTCCAAGCATATCAGTGACTTCAAGATTAAATAGGTTTTCTCCTTTTTTTATGATTTCATTAAAATCATATTCTAATAATTTTCTTTTATGATCATATTCCATTAACACCCATTGGCCATTTATCTTGCCTTCAAACTTTTTAATTCCACTTTCTTTATCTTCAATTAAACATTTAATAGTTGTTTGATTTTTAATTTCTTTTGCAGGATAAATATTTACTCCAGTTATTTTTGGTTTAATTGAATCTGCAGCAACTGCAAAATCTCCAAATTGACTAATTTTTGCACTTAAGTAACTATTTTCCCATTTATTTCCGAAATATATATACTTATTATCTTTAACCTTGGCTATGTAGACTTTATCTTTTAATCTGGAGGGAATATTTGCTCTAATTGATATTTTGGCAGCCTTGTGAAGTGGAACAGTTTCAAAATGACACTGATGAATCTTGCCATATGTGCCTTTTATGGAGTCTTTTTCAAGGTAATTAAAATCTATGGTTTCATATAGATAATTTTTATTTATTGATAATTTAAAATTATCTGTATTAAAGTTATTTTCATTATACCAATAAAACAGCTTTGTTGTTGAAGCATCAGGCTTATCAATATTTGTTATTGTTTTATTTTCTGAAGCTGTTATTGATTTTTTTAATATGAATGATAAGTTAGATATATTATCATAAGAATCACTAACTTCAATTTCTACTAAATGATTTTTATTATCATCTAATTTGTAATAACCATTATTTATTAGTGTTTTATAATTTTTTAGTGAGTTGTTTGGAAGTCTAAAGCATTTATGAAATTTTCTTTTACTTAATACTTTTTCTTCATAATCGATATGTGCGTTAATATATTTATTTTTACTAAAATCAAGTTGATCTAATTCGAAATGATATATCAAAACACTATCAATATAAACTTTTATATCATTAACTCCATTTTTATTATATGCATCATTAGATTGGTCGAATGTATATATGCCAATTCCAACTTTTGAATTGGAATAGATTGTATCTTGCGTATAATATTTCTTATTTTTCTTAGATATTTTATAAGTCGATGACAAATCATGATTATCTATATCAAAAATTTTAATTTCTTTTAAAATAGGAGAGATGTTATCAATGACTTTAAATCCATAATCAAGTGGGTCAAGAGGATGTTCAGTTTTTGTGTCTCTAATTTCAAAATGTAGATGAGCTCCTTGGCTACTTCCACTATTTCCTGAAAGTGCAATTATTTCCCCCTGCTTTACTTGAATGCTATAAGCTTTTGGAAAAATATTTATTTCAAATTGTTTTCTTTTATAATGCTCTTTTTTAACAATAGTATCTATTTTTTTAGAGAATTTTTGAAGATGTGCATAAACAGACGTTTTTCCATCAGGATGGTTAATATAAAGTGCTTTTCCATAGCCATACGAGGATACTTTTATTCTTGATATGTAACCATCAGCTATAGCATAGATATTTTGCCCTTCAACACCTTTGGTTTTAAAATCAATTCCTGCGTGAAAATGATTTCCCCTTAATTCTCCAAATGTACCTGAAAGTAGTAATCTAAAGTCTAAGGGGTTTATATAATCTTGTGAGAAAGTTAAATTACTGGAGAATAAAATTATCAGTAAAATCAGAATTTTTTTCATTAATATTTTTGAAAGAATTATAAAAAAGTTGACTAATTAAATGAAATCAAAATTCATTTTTTAATTAATCAAAAATATTAAATTTGTCTTAATATATGTCTTTAAATAATCTAATATCCAGTATTGAAATAAAATTGAATAATTTGCTTTCATCTTATAAAAAAGTAAAATCAATTAATTCCAATTTAAAGCAGGAAAACGCTAATCTCTTATTAGATATTGAACAAAAAAATATTGAGATAAATACTCTTAAGGACAAAATAAAAATCATTAGTATATCAAAATCTGTAGATGTATCAAAGGGTGATATTAGACAAACCAAATTGAAGATTAACGAATATATCAGAGAAATTGATAAATGTATTGCTCAACTAAATAATTAATTATGGACAAACTATCAATTAAATTAAATATTGCAAACAGATTCTATCCAATGAAAATTGATAGAAGTTCTGAGGAAATTATTCGAAATTCTGTCAAGAAAATTGATGATCGTCTAAAGTTTTATGAAGAGAATTACGCAATAAAAGATAAACAAGATATTCTAGCAATGTGTTTGATTGAATATGCTTCTAAACTTGAAAAAATTAATCAAAATAAGTTTATTTCTGATGATGGTATTTCTGAAAAATTAACTAATTTAGATGAGTTATTAGCTGACTTTAAATAGCTAAAAAAAAGTTCTTTTTATATTCCTGCATTATTTTTACTATTAAACTCAACACTAGTACTAATTGGAGTTTATCTTAGTGTGTTAAAAACAGGCCTCAATAATTTATTTTTCATTGATTTTTCAATGACAGTGGAAGTTTGCGATACGTTAGTAGCTCTATCCGTTTTAATATGGAGTTTAATTTGTACTTAGTGCAGGACTATTATAAAAAAAGGGAAGCAATTGCTTCCCTTTTTTATTTTAGATTATTATTAAATTATTCTATAATAACTTTCTTTTTAACTGATGAAACTCTTGATTTAACATCAATTATATATACTCCTTTTGATAATCCACTTGTATTAAGTTTTGTTGTTGTTCCATTATTAACTTTTTTACTTAATACCTTTTGTCCTGATAGATTATATACATCAACACTGTTAATTAATTCAGCATAACTAACTATGTTAATATTATCTTTTGCAGGGTTTGGATAAACTTGAGTTGTTTTTTCAATTACTTCATTAAAATCAGATGACCCTCCTAGTCCAAGTACTTCATACATTCTTGGGTTTAAGTACCCATGAATAGTATCTAAGTAAAGCATTGGAATTGAGTCTGATCCTGAATTTGGAGAACCTAGTAATGAATTAGCAGCTCCATATCCAGCTGGTGCACCGTTTACAGCAGCAAACATCATATCATAAGTAGCTAGATCCCACCAATCCCATGGTGATGATTCATGATAAGGCATTTCACCAAATGCATTAGGAACAGTGTCAGGTGCCGGAGTATCAAAAACGTATAAACCATCATAAACCAGAGAACCATCATTTAATGGGTGATTCCAATTACTGTTATATGAATTTGAGATTTGAGATAATGTATCATTTAAACCAGCTTGATTAAATCCACTATTATTTCCCCATAATGTGTTGTAATGATTTGCAACTCTTGAACCAATAACGTCAGGAATTACAATATCTCCTGTAGTAGGTACAATAATAACACCTTCGTCTATTGAAGCAAATGGGTCATTTTCACAATGGAATGAAACATGTGGTACTTGTCCTCCATCTAACCAGTCAAGGTCAGCAAGAGTTCCACCTAAATTAAATGCCATGCTTACATCATTACTGTATGATGGGTTATTTGGGAAGTTCCAAAGAACGTCAACAGGGAAATTAAATGGTGGGAAGTTGGCTGGATAATAAGTTGTATCAGTTCCGTCAATATTTCCATATCCATAAGTTATAGGACCTGGAATTGGGAATTGAGGAGAAATTAATGGAACATGATTTGCTGGATCTGGATCTGATGTATCCCAGAATTTAGGATAGATAAATAGTTCAGAAACGGTATCAAGAGTTATATATCCCATTGAAAGATATGCTCCAGTTCCTTGTCCTCCTACAACAATTTTGCTATCATCGATTCCATATGAATTTCCATCTTCAGCAACAGTCTTTCTTAGATATCTAACCATTGCTTTTGTATCATGAATACCTCTGTAGGCAGCTTGTAGGATAGTAGCAGTTCTAACCGCTTGACTAGGAGATGTTGGATTCCATCCTTGTCTATATGTCATTGCAACAGCAACATATCCTTTTTTAGCCCATCTCATGCAGTTTTCAACTATAGAATTATCATTTTTTGAACCAGTAGCTTGACCATTTAAAACAGGTGGTAAAAAACTACCAGTATGAATCAGAACAATAACGGGTCTATCGGTTAATGTATCGTTTTTTGGCTCATAAATATCACATAAAAGTGTGTCCATTACTGGTGGAAGACCTTGTAATAGAGGTAGTATTGAAATATTTTGACCATAAGCTACATTTGATGTAACAGTTACACTATCAAACATATTGTCAATATACCTAGTTTGAGCATTTGCATTTAATCCAATGAAAATTAGAAAAATAGCAATATACTTAAGTAAATGTGTTTTCATAAATTAATTTATTTGTTAGACGGGCTAAAATAAGTGTTTTTACTTAAAATAACACTAATTTATATTAAATAGTATTGAACAATAAGTCATTCTACCAATGTATGGCCCCCCGTAAACTTCATAGTGAAGATTGTTGAAAATATTAGTAGCTCCGATTTTTACTGTAGCCCCTAAATCAATAATTTCTTTGCTTAATTGTAAATCAACAAGATCATATGTAGGAATAAATCCAGTAAATTGAGGGGAGCCCTCATATAAAAAACCTTGAACCCATTTATAATTTATGCTAAAGCTATAATTTCTTAAGAATGAATGTTTTTGATCCAGATGAATGTTTTTCACTAAACAACCTAGATTAAATTTGTGCTCTGGAGTATTATATGCTGGAATGATAGGGTCATTTGTGCCTTTCTCATTAAGAGAATTCCAAGAATAATTTCCACTTAAACTAATATCACTATTTGGGTAATAATTTAATCCGACTGATGCTCCTTTTGTAGTAACTTTATTTTCAGCATTAGCTGCCATTCTATATGCTTGAATTGAAGGAAGTGCTATAGAAAATCCTCCATTTGATGTGTCAGCTAAAAACTTTGCTCCAATTTTATATCCTATAAAATCTTCATACTCAGAATAATAAAAATTTGCATCTAAATATAGTTTATTAGAAAATGTGGATCTATATCCGACTTCAATTGATTTTGCCTTTTCAGGCCTAATTGGGTCAACACTAAAAAACCTCAAACTATCATAAACTGGAACAGAAGGAGTAAAATATTCATACAATGATTCAATAGTAACTAGATTTTCTCCATATTTTTCACCATGACCGTAAAGGTTTCCAATTAATATAGCTCTTCCAACATTATAATATAAATACTGATCACTTAATGTAGGATTTCTAATAGCTGATCCAAATGATAGTCTTAAAACATCACTTTTGTTAGGTTTATAAACAATAGAAGCTGCAGGAGAAAAATTTAGATCAAAATTTTCATTTTTATCAGCACGTAAAGTTGTATTTAATTTTAATACTTCACCTAAAAAATTAATTTCAGCTCCAGTGTAAACACCAAATTCATTATTTGTTATACTGGATGCCGTATCCATAAAAATACTTCCTTTTGAATCTGGTTGATATTGTCTGAAATTTGCTCCAACTTTAATTTTTGATTTATCAATTTCAAATTGATATTCAGTATGAATGTGATTTAACGCAGATTTATCATAAAATCCTGTCCCACCTTCTAAATAAGATATTTTTGATGTTATATCATTGAATGCATCCTCAAATGCTTGCGTTCCAGGAACTAATACATTGGATTGATTATCAGCCCAATCACGCGCTTGGTTATGAGTTGCAATAATTAAATCTGTATTTGCATTTAATACCGAGTCTGACATTGAATACCACTGAGTCATCCAACTTATGTCAAATGTATCTCCTTCGAAAATCCAACCGGTATTTTGAAAACCTAGGTTTGGATCAAAAGTAAGAAGTGGAGTAGGGTTTGACCATCCTAACATATCAAAATTAAAATTTTGTATAAATTCACTAGAATAATCTGAAAACCATTCATTAGGATTAATAGTATTATAGTCTTGCAGTCTTATTGCGGTTGCAACGGCATCATAAGATTCACCTGCGTCTTCCTGAGATCTGTATGCACGTATAAAAAATTTATCTTTTTTATTTAATTCAAGTTTATTTTGCAAAAATTCAATTCCTTTTAAACTGAATCTATTATCTCCTTGGTACACTGTTGTTCCAGTACCATAATTTAATGAGTAAATTAATTCTAAATCTTCATCTATTAAATAATGAATTCCTGCAGCAAATTTTAAATTATTTGTGTTGTAGTCAACGATATCTTTTTCTTGATAACCCGTTCTGTGAAAAATACCTAATCCTTCTCCTATATAATACTTATTATCCGTTTCACTTTCATAATCATTTACACTACCAGTTAAATCTTCATCACCATAAATGTTTACTGCATCATAACCTCCTGGATTTGTTGATAGTGGACTTCCATCAACAGCTGATAAATTATTTGCTTCCCAATCATCTGCTTGCAGGAAAGAGAAGTTTATTTTGTATCCGAATTTATTGTTTCCTTCTTTATCTTTTATAACATCAGCAAATCTGAATGAGTTTTCAAACAACCTTCTTGATCCAAATTTGTATTGAATTGTTAGTCCAGGTTGCAGAAAAGGACTTCGCGTTGTCATACTAATTACTCCATTAAAAGCACTTGGGCCATAGTATGCGGAGCTAGCACCTTGAATAATTTCAACTTTCATTATATCAAGTTCAGAAGCTCCCAGAAAATTACCTAATGAAAAGTTAAGACCTGGTGCTTGGTTATCAACACCATCAATTATTTGTAATGATCTTACTGGAGATGTGCTATTGAATCCTCTTGTATTTATTACTTTAAAACCTAAACTGGCAGAAGAAATATCTACACCTTTAAGTGAACCTAAAGCATCATAAAAATTTGCTGAAGGGGTAGACTTAATTGCAATTATATCAAGAGCTTCAACAGTGAGTGCAGCCTCTTTTTGTTTTTGAGTGATTCTACTATCAACAACCTTTACTTCTTTTAATTTTTTTGTGTTTGGAAATAAATTAACACTAATATTTTCATTTTTAGTAATTGTTAGATTTTTATTTTCATATCCTAAATATGAAATCACTAAATCAATTGGAAAATTTTTATTTGTAGAAATCGAAAATTTACCATTTACATTTGTAGAAGTTCCAGTATTTTCCCCTTTGATTAAAACATTGGCACCAATTAATGTTTCTTTAGTTTGTCCATCATAAACAGTTCCTCTTAAATTTGTTTGTCCAAATCCAAATTTTGTTATGAAAAGTAAAACTAAAATTCTATACATTAGAATTATTTAAATAAGTTCGCAATTTACTATTTTTAATTATATGAATTTTGTTGTTCTAAATAATAAACTAATCAGCGATAAAGGAATCTACCTTAACAATAAGAATAGAGGTTTTTTATATGGCGACGGTTTTTTTGAATCTATCAAAATCTTCAATCAATCTCCATTTAATTTTAATAATCATTATAATAGATTAAAATTTAGTGCTGACTTTTTGAATTTAGAATTTCTAATATCAAAAGAAGAATTATTAAAAAAAATCAAAGAATTATTACTCCAAAATGATATTGTAAACGGTTCTGTTAGAATTACAATTTTTAGGTGTTCTGATGGAAAGTACTATCCAATTAATAATAAATCATCTTATATAATTACTAGTGTAAAAGATCAAAACTCATCATTTATAAATAATGATAGATTATCTCTTGGAGTTTACACAGATAATTTAAAATCACCATCAAAACTTTCAAACATTAAATCTCTTAATTCACTTTTATATATATTAGCTAGTAAGTATGCAAAAAGTAATGGATTTGATGATGTTTTATTATATAACTCTAGTAACAATATCATTGAATCAACAAATTCAAATTTATTTTTAAAATCAAAAAATACTGTATTTACTCCACCTATCTCAGATGGTTGTGTTGATGGATCGATGAGAAAATTATTAATTTCAATTATAGAAAGGAAATATAAGTTAACATACAAATCACTTAAGGTTGAAGATGTATCAGAATCTGATGAAATAATTTTATCAAATGCAATTTCAGGCATTAAAAAAGTTTCTTTTTTTAGAGATAAAGCATTTAATGAAGATAGTTTTTATAACTATTTACTTCAATCTTTAAATAAGTTAATTTAAGCTTGGGTTTTTTGGTAGGTTAGACCAAATAGCATATTTTTTTTCCATTTTTCTTAATACTTTACTCCAAAGTTCTAAGTTTGAATATTTCATGCTCAATATTTTATTTTTTTCTTTAATCAACCAACTATCTTCTTTTAGTTCATTTTGAAGTTGATTAGCCTCCCATCCAGAATATCCGGCAAAAAATCTAATTTGATTTTTATTTATTTTTTTATTCCAAATTAAATCTTTTACAGTATTAAAATCTCCACCAAAATATAATCCTTCAATTATTTTTATCGAGTTGGGGACAGCATCACCTATATTATGAATATAGTGTATTGAATTTTTTGCTACTGGCCCTCCGATATATACAGGGAAATCTGATTTTGGTAGATCATCAATAATTTCATAAAGTTTAATTTTTGAAGGATTATTTATTATTAAACCAATTGTTTCTTCACTATTGTGATGAGTTATTAATATAATACTTTTAAAAAACGTATCATCTAGCATAGTTGGGTGTGCAATTAAGAATGATCCATTTTGAATTTTTTGCATAAATAAGGATATATTTGCTTTAATTTTAATTGCTAAATTATAGCTTGTTTATGTCTAATCCAAAAAAGAATATTGAAAATGTTAGAGTTGATTATGATAAGTCATTAATCGATTTTAAATCAATTAATAAGTCTCCTTTTGATTTATTTGATAAATGGATAGAACAGGCCTTTGTAATTGATAAGGATAATGCTAATGCTTTTGTTTTATCAACAGTTTCAAACAACATGATTCCATCATCAAGAGTAGTTCTAATGAGAGGGTTTAATGAAAAAGGACTGGTGTTTTACACTAATTATGATAGTAATAAATCTAAAGATATTTTATTTAATAATAATGTTTCAGTTAATTTCTTTTGGCCTCAATTAGAAAAGCAAATTAGAATAATTGGAAAGGTTGAGAGAATTTCAGCTAAAGAATCTGATGAATATTTTAATAATAGACCTTTGGAGAGTAAGTTTGGAGCTATAATTAGTGATCAGTCATCAGAGATATCACTAGATTATGATTTTAGCAAAAAATTAAATATTTTAAAAACAGAAAATAAAACTACATCTCCTAAAAGACCCAATAATTGGGGTGGCTTTAGAGTTGTAATAAGTTATTTTGAGTTTTGGCAGGGAAGACCATCTAGACTACATGACAGATTATGTTATACTTTAGAAAGAAGTGAGTGGAAAATTTCTAGAAAATCTCCATAGATTATTTTATAATATCAGAACTTTCAATTTTATTTCCTTGAAGAAATTGTTTGATGTTCATTGGTTTTTTTCCTTCAGGTTGAATAATCTCTAATGATAATGCTTTATTCTTAAAATTTACATTTAAATAATTTTTATTATCAGTATCTAAATACCTCACTTTATTTACTATTTCAACAACTGAAGATTTTTGAATTTTTACCCTTTTGCTGTTTAAAAAAAACCATGCGCATGGACAAATTGAAACATCTTTAAGCATAGTAGTTTGATCAATAAAAGGGGATAGTCCTCTAATTTTATTGTGTATTTCAATTATAGATTTTTGCCAATTTATTTTTTGTAATTCTTTATTTAACTTTGGTGCAGCTTTAAATTCATCTTTTTTAGATTGATAGATCAGCTGTACATCGTTTTCATCAATTAAATTTATTGTTTTATTGACAATTTCTATTCCATCATTAATCATAAGGTTATGAAGTTGACCTGCAGTAATATTTTGATCTAGATTTATTTTCTTTTGTAAAATAATATCACCCTGATCAATTTTTTCATTTATAAAGAATGTGGTAACACCAGTTTTATTTTCACCATTTATTAATACCCAATTAATAGGGGCAGCTCCTCTGTATTCAGGTAATAATGATGTATGTAGATTGATTGTTCCTTTTTTAGGTAGTTCCCAAACAACTTTTGGTAGTTTTCTAAATGCAATTACCAGAAATAGATCTGCATTATATTCTTCAAGTTTTTCAATAAATTCTTTATCATCTAATTTATTTGGTTGAAGTATAGGAATATTTAGCTCAAAAGCAGTTTTTTTGACATCTGAAGGTAACATTTTTTTTCCTCTTCCTTTTTGAGTATCCTCGGTTGTAACAATACAAACAATATCATTGCATCTTTCAATATTTTTGATTATTTCACTTGTAAAGCTTGGAGTGCCAAAGCAGATTATTTTCATCTTTCAAAAATTCAATTTATTTATTTGTATTTATAGTGTATTTGTTTCCAAATTTATTGATCAAATCGTTATCAAAAAGATAATTTAAAACATTTTTTAAAGTTTCTTCATCTTCCTCTTCAATTTCATTCTTTATTTCATTATATGTGAATTCTTTATTTTTAAGTATATCAATAATTTTTTTGGAAATTGAATTAAATAACTCTTTCCTCATTTTTTCTTTATTTAACTTTATACAATTATCACATATTTTACAGTTCTCTAATTTTTCTTCGTTAAAGTATTCTAATAAAATTTGATTTCTACATCTTTTTTTATTTTTGATATAATCAATTATATTTTTAAGTTTTTCCTTTGCCTGTACTCTTTCTTTTTCAATATCAGATTCTGAAAATTCTAAATATTTTGCATCTTTTCTGTTTTGAATAAATTTAATACTTGTATCAGATGTTTTCTCTAAATAGCTTATTACACCCTTTTGATCTAATTTGATAAAAATTTCCTTAATACTTTGTTTATCTGAATTGATATTCTTTTGCAGCTCATTTTCATTTATTTTCACATAATTCTTAAAAATATTTGGAAATTTTCTTAATAATAATTTAATGATATTATCAAAATAACTATTCGCAATTTGAAATTTATATAATTCAGAACTATTAAGTAAAATTTTAATTCTTGAAGATTTTTTATGTTGATTATTTAATTTTATTAATTCCTCTTTTTCTAAATATTTAATAACATTGTATGTTTTTATTATATCCAAGTTATATTTTTCACAAAAATCTTTGATGTTAAAGTTAAAGTCATCCTCTGGAAATGTATTTACTGCTATTTGAAGGTCGTCACATATCTTTTGGTATGTATTTTGTAAATCAATCTTTAAAGGAAACCTATCATTAATTATTTTGTATGAACTTTTTATATCTATGTTATTATAAAGAATGAAAGAATAAGCAGTTTTGTTATCTCTTCCTGCTCTTCCTGATTCTTGGAAATATGATTCTATATTGAGCGGTAAATTTAAATGAACAACTAATCTAACATCTAATTTATTTACTCCCATACCAAAAGCATTAGTAGCTACTATTACTCTGATACTATTTTCTATCCATTGTTGTTGAATTACTTCTCTTTTCCCAATTTCAATTCCGGCATGATAAGCAGCAGCAGAAATTGAGTGCTTATTTAACATTTGACTAATTAGATTACTTTCTTTTCTAGAACCGACATATATAATAATTGAACTTTTAATTTTATTACAAAGATTTATTAATGTTTGGTTTTTGTTTTTGCATTCTAGGGCAACGTATGATAGGTTTTTTCTAAAAAAACTTGATGTGATTACATTACTATCTTTAAAATTTAAATTAGTTTGAATGTCCTTAGCTACTTGTTTATTTGCTGTAGCAGTTAACGCTATAATTGGAACTTCTTTTTTTATTTCCCTAAGCTCATTAATTAATCGGTAAGATGGTCGAAAATTGTGTCCCCATTCTGAGATACAATGTGCCTCGTCAACTGCTATGAGATTTACATTCATCTTCAGGATTTTTTCTTTAATATTTTTGTTTCTTAATCTTTCAGGAGAGATATATAAAAATTTGATATTGCCATAAATACAATTTGTTAAAGCCGTATCAATTTCATTTAAATTCATTATTGATGAAATTGCTATTGTATTTACACCTTTTGATTTTAGAAACTTTGTTTGATCTTGCATTAAAGAAATAAGAGGAGATACTACTATGCATATTCCTTCACTCATTAATGCAGGAATTTGAAAGCATATTGATTTTCCACCTGATGTTGGTAATAATGCTAATGTATCTTTTTTATCAATTACAGAATTTATTATTTCTTCTTGTTTTGATTTAAAAGAAGTGTAACCCCAATATTTTTTTAAAATATCAATAGCTTGCATATACTACGAATATAAGCATAAATAAACACCTTTAATTGAAATGAAGTTTACTCCTGTGAAGCTAAAAATCTTTCAGCATCAAGAGCAGCCATACATCCAGTACCTGCAGATGTAACTGCCTGTCTATAAACATGGTCAGCGACATCACCAGCAGCAAAAACACCAGGAATTTTTGTTTTTGAAGTTCCAGCTTCAATAATCAAATAACCATTTTCATCCATGTCTAATTGCCCTTTAAATAAAGATGTGTTTGGGGTGTGTCCAATAGCAACAAAAAAACCTTTTGCAGGAATAACAGTTTCTTCACCGGTATAATTATTTACTGCAGTTACACTTTCAACACCAATTTCACCTGGCTCACCATTAATACTTTTAGTTTCATGATTAAAAAGTACTTCAAGGTTTTTTGTGTTGAAGACTCTTTTTTGCATGGCTTTAGATGCTCGCATTTCATCTCGCCTAACAAGTAAAGTTACTTTGGTACATAATTTAGCTAGATATGTAGCTTCTTCAGCTGCAGTATCACCACCACCAACTACTACTACATCCATTCCTTTATAGAAAAATCCATCACAAGTTGCGCATGCAGAAACACCATAACCATTCAGTCTTTTTTCATCATCAATACCTAACCATTTTGCTGAAGCCCCAGTAGCAATAATTATTGTTTCAGCTAAAACGTTATTTTTCTCATCAATTTCTACTTTAAAAGGTCTTTCGCTTAAGTCTACTTTAGTTACCATTCCCCATCTTGTGTCTGTATCAAACCTTTCAGCTTGTGCTTTAAAATCTTCCATCATTTTTGTTCCGTCAACTCCATTAGGATATCCTGGGTAATTATCAACATCAGTTGTAGTGGTTAATTGTCCACCTGGTTGAAGTCCTTGAATAACAACAGGATTTAAATCTGCTCTAGCAGCATAAATTGCAGCTGTATATCCTGCAGGTCCAGATCCAATTATTAACGTTTCTATCTTTTCAATTTCTTCAGCCATGATGTTTTAATTTTTGGCTAAATTATTAAAAAACATCAGTTATTTCAATGGAATCAATAGGTAATGGAGAATTTGTTGAAAAACCATCAATAATTGGGATTCTATAATAAACACTTCCATATCCAGTCCAACCACCGTAACCTCCATTTACATTACTTACAATGTTTAAGGGTTCTTGAAATGGATTACCATTTGAACCAAATTGTCTCACAAGACTTCTCCAAAATTTTAATGAAGGTTCATCAATTTGACAGAATTTAATTATTACTTCATCATGAGGAACAAAGATGCTATCAGTTTGTCCATTTATTTCGAATGTTCGATATCTATCGGAATTATATGGAAATTGAGGGAAGTTTCCATCTCCTTTTTGGGGAAAATAAGTTTCAAAACGAGTTCCATTTATTAAAATATCTGTGCCTGCATCAATTAATTCCATTAAATCATCATTATTTTCCTCTAATACCCAATTTATAGTGTCAACTTTCCAGTGAATAGGTTTTCTGTATTTTAATAAAATATTATTTGCTACTTCAGCAGGATCATCATATATGGCTCTAATGTCAAATTCATAATCTTTATCAGTAAATTCATTTTTTTCTACCCATAAACAATCTAATGGAGTTGTGGTTGGTATTGTAGTTTGACTTGTTATTTCCTGATTATTCCATCTCACAATTAAATTATATGTTTTATTTTCTTTACTAAAAGGATAGCCATTTGAATTTGCATATGGTGGATTAGTTAATGAGAATAAGTAATTAATATCAGTGAATACTGGAATTGAATCCAGGGGAGGAGGGAGCGGTTGTAAATAAACTGAATCAGCAACTCCATTTTGATCTAATGTCCAAACAACTACTTCTGCATCATAAATAAATAAATCATTGTATGTGTTTGCATTAATTTCATCAAAATATCCCTGATTTTTTGAAAGAATAACATATGGAGGCATATTTGGTTCTATTCCTCCTTCAACAACTAGCCTTTGAGACTCGATAGGAAATTCTAATGAGATTTCATCTTGACAAGATAAAAAACATAAAAAAATAAATAGTAGTTTTCTCATAGTTAAAAATTAAAGTTCCATGTTACGGACGGTAATATTGGGAAAATAGAAACTTGGTATGCTTTAGGTTCAACATTTCCGTTTTGGATATTTTGATTTTCACCGTTTTCTTCTAAACCTTCTAGAGCAAAATAAATAAAGTATGGGTTTTTTCTTGAGTATACATTATAGATAGAAAAATTCCATGTTGATTTAAACTTCTTTTTCTTCTTTTTTGAAGGTGTGTAAGTTGCACCAATATCCATACGATGGTATGGATCCATTCTATATCCATTTCTTGATGTAAATTGGGTATAAACATCACCACCAATAACATATCTTTCTGTAGGAAGAGTTATAGCATTTCCTGTTGCATAAACAAAAACTCCACTCAATACCCATGCTTTTGATAATTTATGAGTTGCAGTAATGGATAAATCATGTCTCCTATCATATTTTGCTGGAAATTCAATTCCATTATTTACTTCATCAAAATATCTAGTTGTTTTTGATAATGTATAACCAATCCAACCCGTTGTTTTTCCTTGATTTTTTTTAAGTAATAATTCAATTCCATAAGAGTCTCCATCACCAAATGTAAAAGAATTGTCACTACTTTGATTTGTATTGTCTTCAGGTAAAAAACCTTCTTTATATTCAATTAAATTAGTCATTTCCTTGTAATAAGCTTCTAATGAAGTCTCATACATATTTTCCTTAAAGTTCTTAAAGTATCCAATTGCGTACTGCTTAGAGAATTTAGGTTTAATAGCTGTAGAACTTGGAACCCAAAGGTCAGTTGGTAAACTAACAGAGGAAGTAGATGCAAGATGAATATATTGATAGTTTTCTGTGTAAGAAGTTTTAATTGAACTTGTTGGATTTAGTTTATATCTAAGAGAAAATCTAGGTTCAATATTTCTGTAATTATCTGAACTAAAAGTTAAATCATTTGAAACATATCTTAATAAATTAATATCTACTCTGTGTTGAAATGATGAATACCTCAAACCAGCATTAATTTTAATATCATCACTTAATTCAAAATCATCAGAAAAATATAAGGCACCTTCATTTGAGTATTGTCTAAATATCTCATCTGGTGCAAATTCTACATCTCCAGATCGCCCTGTTGCATTTCCAGGAGTAAAGACATGATATGTATAGTTGGTTCCAAATTTAATTGTATGTCTTTGATTTGGTTGATATAAAAAATCAACTTTTGTATTCCAATCATTAATTCCTGAAAATATTTTGAATTCAAATTCACTTTGAGCAAGATTAAATTCAAATCTATAATCACTGAAAATTACAGATGTGTTCATGAATAATTTATCATTAAATAAATGATTCCATCTTAATGATCCAGTAGCATTTCCCCATGGAATTTCAATAGCAAAACCATTGTCTGCATTGGCAAAACTGAAAACATCTCTTCCAAAATATCCACTTAGATATAATCTGTCTTTATCAGATAATCTATAGTTAATTTTAGTTGTTAGATCATAGAAGTATCCTGATCCGGCAAATGCATTAGGTTCTCCAGTTTCAGGGTCTTTTCTGTTAAGAAAAGGCTTTGATAGTACATCAATATATGTTCTTCTTGCTGAAACAATAAACGAGCTTTTTTCTTTTTGAATAGGCCCTTGTAAAGTTAATCTAGATGAAAGTAATCCAATACCTCCATCTGCCTGATATTTTTTATTATTTCCATCATTCATTGTTATATCTAAAACTGATGATAGTCGTCCTCCATATTCTGCAGGCATTCCTCCTCTTAATTATGTTTATATCCTTAATTGCATCTGCATTGAAGACAGAAAAGAAGCCAAACAAATGCGAGGCATTGTAAACAACCGCTTCATCTAAAAGAATAAGATTTTGATCAGGTCCTCCGCCTCTTACATATAATCCTGAACTTCCCTCTCCATTTGATGTGATTCCTGGTAATAATTGAGCAGATTTTAATACATCTACTTCACCTAAAATAACAGGAAGTTGTTTGATGTTATTTACTTCAATTTTGACTTGACTCATTTTTGAACTACTTACGTTTTTGTCAAGTTTTTCTCCTGTAACTATTACTTCTTCAGTAATGATAGCATTACTCTCAAGAGAAATGTTGATTCTTAAATTTTTGCTTAGGTTAACCTTTTTAGTTGTCGATTCTAGACCTATAAAAGAATAGATAATTTCATAATTTCCTTCTTCTAAGGTTAGTGAGTAGAATCCGTATTGATTAGTTACTGTACCTTTAAATGTTTCTTTATCGTAAATAGATACTCCAATTAAATTTTCACCACTTTCAGATTCTTGAACATATCCGCTAATGGTGTAATTTTTTTGACCATAACTGTAGTAACATAATAAGGTTAACAATAAGAAAATAAAGTGTGTTTTTTTCATTAATCAGATAATTGCACAAATATATAACTATTTGATAATTTTATTATACAAAATATAAAAACTTATTCAAGGATCTTTTTTATTTCAATTTCTATTTTTTTAGAACTTGGTAACATTCTTTCTTCTAAAATTGAATTTAAAGGAATTGCTGGAAGATTTTCTGATCCTATAACAGATATAGAATTATCTAGAAATTCAAAACAGTTTTTATAGATCTTTGATGCAAGCGATTGAGCAAATGAGTTTTGACTAGGTTCTTCACTTACTACAATACAATTGCTATGTTCTTTTACTTTGCTGTAGATATATTCTTCATCTAAAGGGTAGAGACTTCTAAGATCGATAATTTCTATTTGACCTTTGTAGTTATTTGCTGCTTGTTTAGCCCAGTAAACACCCATTCCATAAGTAATAATACACAAGCTTTTTCCTAAATCAATGTTTTGTTTATTTGCTTGTAAAACTGATATTGCCTTTCCAAGAGGTATAATATAATCCTTGGATGGTTCAATTGTTTTTGTGTCTTCAGTTCCTTTTATTTTTCCCCAGTAAAGTCCTTTATGCTCAAGTATTACTACTGGGTTAGGGTCATAATAAGCAGCTTTCAACAACCCTTTTAAATCCGCTGCATTTGATGGGTATGCTATTTTAATACCGTGGATATTTGTTAGTATAGATTCAACAGATGAAGAGTGATATGGCCCTCCACTTCCGTATGCCCCTGTTGGAACTCTAATAACACAACTCACAGGCCATTTTCCATTTGAAAGATAATACGATCTACTTACTTCAGTAAATAATTGGTTCAGACCTGGCCAAATATAATCAGCAAATTGAATTTCAACTATAGGTTTTAAACCAATAGCAGACATACCTACAGTACTTCCAATTATAAATGCCTCCTGAATAGGAGTATTAAAAACTCTTTCATCTCCAAAATGCTCCCCAAGTGTTGCTGCTTCTCTAAATACACCTCCTAATCTTTTTCCAACATCTTGCCCATATAAAAGACATTCTGGATGATCTTCCATTAATTCTTTTATGGCACAGATTCCTGCATCTACCATAAAAATACTCTCTTTGTTTTCAGGGCTTCTATTACCAACTTCCTTATTTATATCAGTTGGAGAAAATTTATATTTAAATAAATCTTCAGGTTCTGGATCAGCAGCCTCCATTGCTTTTTTAAATTCTTCAACAATTTCCTTATCAATTTCTTTTTTTATCTCATTTAATTTAGATTCTTGAAAATTATTATCAATTAGTAATTTTTCAAGTTTTGGAAAGGGATCATCTTTTTTTGCTTGTTCAAGATCATCTCTATACCATTCCATTCTCACTCCAGAAGTATGATGATTAAGTAGAGGAACTTTAGCGTGTATTAGTATTGGGTAAGAATTTTTTCTTATTTCAGAAATTGACTTAGAAATAATGTTGTATGATTCTTCAAAATTTGTTCCATCAATAGAGTAGCTTTTTATTCCGAATCCTTTTGCATATGTTGCAGCATCAACTGCTCTTGTTTCTGATGAATGAGCAGAAATATCCCATTCATTATCTTGCACAAGATATAAAATTGGAAGTTTTTTTAGAGATGCCATTTGGAATGCCTCAGCAACTTCTCCTTCAGTAATTGATGCATCACCAAATGAGCATACAACAATAGGATTTTTTTCTAATTCTGTATCTTTAAAGTTATTTTTAAATTTATATCTCAAGCCTAGTGCAATTCCGGTTGTTGGTATTGCTTGCATTCCAGTAGCAGATGATTGGTGAATAATTTTTGGCATATTTTCTCTCTTTAATGATGGATGAGAGTAATATGTTCTTCCTCCAGAGAAAGGATCATCTTTTTTACACATCAATTGTAGCATAAGTTCATAAGGTTTTATCCCAATTCCAAGTAAAATTGAATCGTCTCTGTAATATGGTGAAACCCAATCATGTTTTTTTAATTGTAATGCCAGTGCAATTTGAATTACTTCATGACCTTTAGACGTTGCATGAACGTATTTTGATGTTATTTCTTTATTCTCTTCATAAATTGAACTTAGAGAACGAGCAGTGCAAATTAAACGATATGCTTTTTCTAGTATTTCTTTTTTAATGTTTGCCACTTATTTTTTTTTGAATCTAGCTATGGCTTGTTTTGTAAATTCTGAGAGAACTAATTGACCACTATATTCCGCTCTCTCTTTCAATAATTCATCCCAATTATTAGCATTTTCCCAAAAGACTTCTTTTAATTTTTTAGTGGCTTCAGGATTTGAATTTACTAGTTCATGAGCTAACTTATTTATAGCCTCGTCCATTAAATCGTTAGATTCATAAACTTCAGCATATATTCCCTTTTGTTGTGCCCACTCAGCGCTAAACCATTTGGTTGCATTTATTGATAATGTTGAATATGCTGACAGTCCAGATTTTCTTTCTACAGCAGGTCCAACTACAAATGGTCCAATCCCTACTGCAAGTTCACTTAACTTTATTGCAGAGAATTTTGTGGCAAAACAATAATCACCAGCACAAGCCATTCCAACACCACCACCTACTGCTTTTCCTTGAACTCTACAGATAATTAGTTTTGGACATTTTCTACAAGCATTGATCACATTAGCAAAACCCATAAAAAAAGATTTACCTTCATTAAAATTTGAGATGCTAGAAAGTTCATCAAATGAAGCTCCTGCGCAGAATACTCTATCTCCTTTGCTCTTCATAATAATAACACTAATATTATCATTATCGCCACATTCTTCAATAGTTTTTGCTAGCTTTTCTAGTATGTTTGAAGGAAGTGAATTACTTTGTGGATGGTAAAATTCAATTGTACCAATATTGTTATTGATATTTAGTTCTACTGACCCTTCCATTTATTTAATTATTATCTTTTTTTCTACTGTACCATCACTGTAAATAATAATATTTAAATCTCTTGAATTAATTTTTCTGGATTTTCCTAATATATTATAGTTATTAATAATTTTTTTCTTTTGAACATTAAATATGTTTTCTATCCCAACAGTACATGAGTCTACTTGAACATCTTTTACAATGGAGTCTATACAATATTGTCCGTTAAACTGAATTTCAGAAACAATAAAGGTGACAGGGTGTATACCTGCATAGTTAAAAGTAGCAGTGCAATTTGGATTTACAGCATTTGGAGGGTCCGCATCTCCAAAAACATACATCCATGTTGATCCAGAATTTAATGGTGGAGTTCCATCACCTGGTGATGAAACATCAACAAAGTTTGTTGGATCTCCAAAGCATACAACATCATTAATAAAATCAGCTGTTGGTGGGCAAAATATTTCTACATTAATAGTAGTGTCATCTGAAAAACCATCTGCGTCTGTAACAGTCAAAATAATATCGTAAAGTCCACACTGAGAAAAAAGATAATCTGCATTTTGTTGAGTCGAAATAATATTCCCATTATATTCCCAATCCCATGACACAATAGGAGAGTTTGTATTAAAATCAGGATATGAAAAATCTGTTAATACTATGTTAGTTCCAAGACATACTGGATTATAAATGAAACTTGCAGTCGGTCCGTTTTGTCCTATTAAAAAGCTAGGTATTATTAAAAATATTAGTATAATTTTTTTCATATTTTATTTTTTTTAACCATTGTTAATATAGTTGCAAGCATTACGGTTTCATTTTCATCATCATAAACATCAACTAAAAACTTTACAATTCCTTTTTCAAAATTTTCATCTTCTTTTTTTTCTTGCACTATTTTTTCTTTTGCTGTAAATTTTACTCCAATTGTCATTCCAGGGTATACAGGTTTGGTAAATCTACATTCATCAATTCCATAATTTAAAAGAACCGGACCCTTTTCAGGCTTAACAAATAATCCAGCTGCTTTAGACATGATAAAATATCCATGAGCAACTCTTTCCGTAAAGATAGTGTCTTCAAGTGAATTTTCATCCATATGTGCATAAAACTTATCTCCACTTAGATCTGCAAAATTTTCAATATCATCAAGAGTTACAGTATGTTTTTCAGTTATTACAGTGTCTCCTATTTCTATTTCATCAAAATGTTTGTAAAACACATGTGGACCTTTAGTATTTTGTTTTGCACCTACTTGATATTGTTTTGTTATTGCAGTTATTGTTGTTGGATGACCCTGAATAGCTGTTCTTTGAAGATAATGTTTTATTCCCCTTATACCCCCCATTTCTTCACCTCCTCCTGCTCGTCCAGGACCACCATGGGTAAGTAGTGGCATTGGAGATCCATGACCAGTACTTTCTTTTGCACAAGATTCATTTAACACTAAAATTCTTCCATGCAAGCTGGCAGCACCTAAAACAAATTCATTAGCAGTTTTCATATCATTTGTAATAATTGAAGATACTAATGAACCTTTCCCCATCCTACTAAGTTCTATAGCTTCATCTAAATTATCATAGGGCATTATAGTAGCTACTGGACCAAATGCCTCAATATCATGACAATCTGTATTTTGAAATGGTTTTTCATTTAAAAATAGAGTAGGAGATATAAAAGCGCCATCTTCATTTTCTACTCCAACTAGCTCAAGATTTTTTTGGAATATGATTTTTTGAGAATTGCTTAGTTGATTAATTTTTTCAGATACTTCTTCAACTTGTTCTTTACCAGCTAGACTTCCCATTCTTACACCTTCAACTTGAGGATCTCCAATACTAGTTTTAGATAGTTTTAATGATAGTGCTTTATTTACATCATTCACTAATTCACTTGGAACAATAATTCTTCTAATTGCTGTACATTTTTGACCAGCTTTTACGGTCATTTCTTTTAAAACCTCTTTTATAAAAATATCAAAATCAGCTGTCCCTGGAATAGAATCTTTTCCAAGAACTGAGCAGTTTAAAGAATCTGCTTCCATGTTAAATGGAACAGCTTTATCAACAATATTTGGGTGAGATTTTAATTTTTTTCCTGTAGATGCGCTTCCGGTAAATGTAACAACATCTTCTGATGAAATATGATCAAGAATTCCTCTTGCACTTCCACAAATAAGTTGTAAGCTTCCTTCAGGAAGAATTTTTGAATTTATTATTTCTTCAAACATAACATTAGTTAAATAGCATGTTATAGTTGCAGGCTTAATGATTGCTGGCATTCCTGCCATTAAATTCACAGCTATCTTCTCAAGCATTCCCCAAATTGGGAAATTAAATGCATTTATATGTATAGCAGCTCCCTGCTTAGGAACCATGATGTGGTGACCAATAAAAGATCCATTTTTGGAAAGTCCTGCAGCATTTCCTTCAACGTGAAATGGGAGATCTGGAAATTGTCTTCTTAAAGAAGCATTAGTAAAAAGATTACCTATACCTCCTTCAATATCAATCCATGAGTCAATTTTTGTTGCACCGCTTAAATAGCTAATTGGATAAAATAGATTTTTTTTTGCATGTAAATGAAGAGCAAGCTTTTTAAGCATTAAACCTCTTTCTTGAAAAGTCATTTTTCTTAAATTAGGTCCACCAACGTTTCTTGCATAATTTAAAATATCTTTAAAATCAAGTCCTTTGGTTGAAGCTTGTCCTATGATTTTTCCTGTAATTGCATTATGTAGTGATTTAAAATCTCCATCTCCTTTAATCCAACTTCCTAATACATAATTCTCGTAATTTTTCATTTTGTTTTTTTCCAAGTTTTAAAAGATATTTTTTGCTTTTCTTTTCTGTTTTTTTCTTTTTTGCTAAGTGGATTACATTCTGACATTAAATTTTTACATTCATCAGGTAATTTTTGATAAAGTTTAGTGCCTTGTTTTTTCCATTCAAGCATATTATCAGTAACTTCTCCTTTTATTACTGCAGGGTTTCCTACAACAATTTTTCTTTTAGGAATTTTCATTTCACCTTTAACAAAACATAAAGCTCCAATAATACATTCTTCACCAATTATTACATCGTCCATTATTACTGAGTTCATTCCAATTAAAGTATTTTTTCCAATATGACTTCCATGAATTATTGCTCCATGTCCAATGTGAGCATTTTCTTCAAGTATTACATCCTTTCCAGGAAAAATATGAATAGTACAATTATCTTGTACGTTACATCCATCCATAATAGTAATTTTACCCCAATCACCCCTTATTGATGCCCCTGGGCCTACATAAACGTTTTTACCAATTATTACGTTACCAATAATAGTAGCTTCTTTGTGAATATAAGAAGATGGATCAATTACAGGAGTATACCCATTAAATTCATAAATCATATTATACTTTTTCTATTACAGTTGCATATCCTTGACCTACTCCGATACACATTGTAATTAATGCATATTTTTTATTTTGTTTTTGAAGCTCAAGCGCAGCTGTTTGAACTATTCTTGTACCACTTACCCCCAATGGATGTCCAAGTGCTATTGCACCCCCATTTGGATTAATTCTAGAATCATCATCTTTTAATCCCCAAGATCTTATACAAGCTAAAGCCTGTGCAGAGAATGCTTCATTTAACTCAATTATATCTATATCATCTAATGATAATCCAGCTCTTTTTAAAGCAATATTTGAAGCCTCAACTGGACCTATCCCCATTATTCTAGGTTCAACACCAATAACTGCTGAACTTAAAATTTTTGCCATAGGAGAGAGGTTATTTTCTTTAATTCCTTTATCTGAAGCTAATAACATAGCAGCAGCCCCATCATTTAGTCCTGAAGCATTACCAGCAGTTACTGTTCCTCCTTCTTTTTTAAATGCTGTTCTAAGTTTAGCAAGTACTTCGAGAGATGTATTTCCTTTAATAAATTCATCATCTTTAAAGAGAATTGGTTCTTTTTTTCTTTGTGGAATGCTAACAGTTACAATTTCTTCACTAAATCTGCCAGAAGATTGGGCACTAAAAGCTTTTTTTTGTGAATTATATGCAAAAAGATCTTGATCTTCTCTTGAAATATTAAATTTTTCAGCAAGATTCTCAGCAGTTGTTCCCATTCCATCGGTACCATATAATTCTTTCATCTTGGGATTTATAAAACGCCATCCAAAAGATGAATCAAACATTTGAGAATCTCTTCCAAATGCTTTTGAAGCTTTTGAAAAAACCCATGGTCCTCTTGTCATGTTTTCTATTCCTCCAGCAATAAAAAGATCCCCATCTCCAGATTTAATTGCTCTATGAGCATTAATGATAGCTGACATTCCAGATGCACATAGTCTATTTACTGTTTCTCCTGGAACACTAAAAGGTAGTCCAGCCAATAATAATGCCATTCTTGCAATATTTCTATTATCCTCTCCAGCCTGATTTGCACAACCCAAAATAACGTCATTAATTTTTTCAGGATTAATCTTTGTTCTCTTTATTAGTTCTTTTATTGGAATTGCAGCGAGATCATCAGTCCTTACATCTTTTAATGTTCCTCCAAAATTTCCTATTGGAGTTCGTATAGCATCAATTATATATGTGTTCATTTAATTTTTTATTTCCAAATCTTATCAGAAAAATATACTGTTCCTTTAAAGAAGGCTATTTCCTCCGAGTTCTGATTTTTAATTTTAATATTATACAATCCAGTTTTTGTATTTAAATTTAATTCTTCTGTTTCAGCTATTAAAGTATCATTTAGCTTTACTTTTTTGGTGTGAGATATAGATGTTTCTATTGATAATGCCATTTTACCATGAGAGTTAGAAGCGAAAGCAAGTGCACTATCTGCCAATGAATAACATATTCCTCCATGTGCTATTTGAAATCCATTAGTCATACTTTCAGAAATTTTCATTTCCAGTTGACAATATCCTTTTTCTATTTTTAATATTTTAATTCCAAGCCACTTACTAAAAGCATCCTTGCTCATCATTTTATTAACTATATCAGAGGGAGATAACATTAATAAAATTTTTTGTTTTGATTTAACATATTTTGGAATATTGGGGACGGCCTGTATCTATCTTCACTGTATTTATTTTTAAGTGAAACTAAAGTTGTATGTACTGTTTCTATTCCAATTTCGTCAGCCCAATAAAGTAAACCTTTTGGATAATTAACACCTTTTGTCATAGCTAAATCAATATCTTCTTTGGAAGCTATGTTTAGATAAAGTGCATCTGCAGCTTCATTAATTAACATTGATAAAATTCTTAAAACTATTTTTTTAGCTAACTCTCTGTTTTTGTTTATTTCCTTTGGTTCTTCATTTTTATAATTATAAAAACCTATTCCACTTTTTCTACCATAATATCCAGCTTCTTTTAATTTTTTTTGGGTAAATGAAGGCTTGTATCTTGGGTCAAAATAAAATTCTTTAAAAACGGTTTCTGTAACTGTATAGTTAATGTCATTACCAATAAAATCCATAAGTTCAAATGGACCCATTTTAAACCCTCCAAATTCTTTTAATGCCCAATCTATTGTAGCAAAATTGGCAATACCTTCTTCATATATTCTTATTGCTTCTCCGTAAAAAGGTCTAGCTACTCTGTTTACAATAAAACCTGGTGTATCTTTTGCAGTAACAACAACCTTACCCATTTCTCTTAAAAGGTCTTGAGAATTCTTGATTGTTTTTTCAGATGTTTGAATTGCTGGAATAACCTCAACTAGTGGCATTAGATTTGCAGGATTGAAAAAGTGTAGTCCAATGAATCTATTATTTAAATTTAATGAACTTGCAAGTGCCGTAATTGATAATGATGAGGTATTTGAGGCAATAATACATTCTTTACTTACTATTTTTTCAATTTCAGAGAAAACCTCTTTTTTAATTTCTAAATTTTCAATTATTGCTTCTATTAATAGTTCAGAATTTTTTAGATCTTCTATTTTGTTTGTAAACTTTAGATTGCTTTTTATTTTATTAATATCTTCTTTTGAATATTTATCCTTAGCATGAAGTTTGTCTAATAATTTATCTAAACCTTCTTGAGATTTAGTTAATGCTTTTTTGGATGAATCATAAACTACTGTTTTATGATTTTTTAATGAAGTAAAATGAGCAATACTAATACCCATTGTTCCTGAGCCTATAATTCCTATTGTCATCTAATTTCCTTTAAAATTTGGTTTTCTTTTTTCTAAAAATGCACTAACACCTTCTTTGAAATCATTTGTTTGTCCAGCAATGATTTGATAATCTAATTCTTTTTCTAGCTGTTCGTTTAGATTACTCGTTAATGATTTATTAAGTAGTCTTTTTGTTAATCCAATCCCTTTTGTAGGCATTTGACTAAGTTTTTCAGCAAGTTTTTGCACCTCACTTTCAAACTTGTCATCATCAAAAGCTTTATATATCATTCCTATTTTGCAAGCTTCTTCAGCTGAAATTGGTTCTGCTGTCATCATTAATCCCGCAGCTTTTTGCAATCCTATAATTCTAGGCAGAAAAAAAGTAGCAGCGCTATCTGGAATTAAACCAATTTTACTAAAGGCTTGAACAAAAACAGCACTTTTTTTTGCTAATACTATATCGCAACATAGTGCTATAGATGCACCTGCACCAGCTGCGACTCCATTAACAGCTGCAATTATTGGTTTTTCAATACTGCGAATTTTTCTTACTATTGGATTATAATGAGTATTGACAATTGTTTCTAATGAAGGACCATTAGGATTAGTAGCTTCAGACAAATCTTGACCAGCACAAAAAGCTTTACCTTCAGCTGTTATCACAATACATCTTATGTTATCATCATTTTTACATTCATCTAACTTTTCTTGTAAATCAAAAGCCATCTCTTTAATAAATGAATGGTATTTATCGGGTCGATCAAATTTTAGAAAAGCTATTTGATTTTTTATTTCTTTTATAATCATTTCGTATGATTTAATCCTTTGTAAAAATAATAAATGAGCCTTAAAACGTTCCTATATACATTTGAAATGTTCAAAAGGTTCTAAACAATCAACACATTTATGCATAGATTTACAAGCAGTTGCACCAAATTCACTAATCAGCTCAATATTAGTTGAATTGCATTGTGGACATTCAATGGTTTTCTCTGGTGGAGATATGCCATAGTCTTTTAATTTTTGTTTTGTTTTACTTGTCATCCAATCAGTAGTCCATGCTGGTTTATAGACAATTTCAAGATGAAAATTATGAATGTTATTTTCTCTTAGTTGAGCTTTTATATCATCTTGGAATGTCTTTACGGCAGGGCAACCTGAATATGTTGGAGTAACAGAAATAATATAGTTATTTTCAAAAAATTCAACTTTTCTTATAACACCAAGCTCAACAACTGAAATAACAGGTATTTCGGGGTCAGGAACAGATTCTAATATATTCCAAATTTTATCTATATTACCATTTTGCATCAGGATATGCTCTTGGGATATATTGCATCTCACTAAGGATTTTACCTAAAAGTTCTGTATGAATACCTTTTTTACTTCCTGTCATCATGAAACCATCTTTAGGTCTATTTAACTTAGCTTTTTCTAAAGTTTCATTAACAATTATATCCCATTGATTTTTAAGTTCTTTATTATCTACTCCAATTTGTTTTTTTAGCATTTCATTATCTAATTCATCCATTTCAAAAAATTCTCCAGTATACTTCCAAATTTTATTTAATGAATCTTGAATTTTTTCTTTACTTAATTTAGTTCCATCTCCAAGCCTAATAACCCAATTACTAGAATGTCTTAAATGATAATTTATTTCTTTAATGGATTTTAATGCAATTGCACTTAATGTTTCATCTTTACTTTCACTTAATTTCTTAAAAAATAAAGAGGCATAACTATCAAATAAAAATTGTCTAATAATTGTGTCTCCAAAATGACCATTTTCAAGCTCGCAAATTTGAAAGTTATAAAATTCTCTTTCATCTCTTTTGAAAGCCAAGTCATCAGCTGACTTATTTCCATTAACTTTTGCGCAGTACTCTAAAAGTGAATTAGCTCGGCCTAGTAAATCAAGAGAGATGTTTGAAATAGCAATATCTTCTTCTAGTGTTGGACCTTTTGAGCACCATTCAGATAATCTGTGGGAAAGAATTAATGAGCTGTCTGCTATTCTTAAAATGTATTTTTCTAAATCTTGCATCTAAATGTGTTTGACTCCATCAGGAAGATTATAGAAGGTTGGATGCCTATAAACCTTATCATTTGAAGGGTCAAAAAATGATTCTTCATCTTCAGGAACAGAAGATACAATATGCTCTGATTTAACTACCCAAATACATGACCCTTCATTTCTTCTTGTATATAAATCTCTAGCATTTTGAAGTGCCATTTCTTTATCTTCAGCATGAACATTTCCAACATGTTTGTGAGCAAGCCCGTTTTTACTTTGTATAAATACTTCCCAAATTGTAGCAGCTTTATTCATTTGTAGTTTGTTTTT
This sequence comes from Flavobacteriales bacterium, assembly GCA_045561575.1. Classification (GTDB taxonomy): domain Bacteria; phylum Bacteroidota; class Bacteroidia; order Flavobacteriales; family BACL11. The sequence continues at coordinate 80,883 of JBJKXM010000004.1, read as the reverse complement.
GTGAATAAGCTCTAGCTGCATCTCTTACCCATTCTCCTTCATTATGTGCTTTTTTATGATGGTCTAGCCTTTGTTCATTACAAGGTCCATTTCCATTAACAACATTCCAAAATTCCTCCCAATCAATTTCCCCAAAGTCATATGAACCTTTTTCTTCATTCCATTTTAAGTCAGGATCTGGAATTTTAAGTCCAATTAATTCAGCTTGCTCAACAGTTTTGTCAATAAAACTTTGCCTCAACTCGTCATTTGTTTTACGTTTTATTTTCCATTTCATGGCATTTCCAGTTCTTGGAGAATCAGCATCATGAGGACCAAACATCATTATTGATGGCCACCAGAATCTGTTAAGAGCATCTTGAGCCATTTCTTTTTGTTCTTTAGTACCATTAGCCATTTGAGCCATAATTTCATAACCTTGTCTTTGATGAAAGCTTTCTTCTTTACATATTTTTATCATTCCTCTTGAATATGGCCCATATGAAGTCTTTTGTAGAGAAACTTGGTTCACAATAGCTGCACCATCAACTAACCAGCCAATTGCACCCATATCTGCCCAACTTAAAGTAGGATAGTTAAAAATACTTGAATATTTTGCTTTTCCTTCGTGTAGTTGCTGGTTTAATTCTTCTCTTGTTATACCTAGAGTTTCACATGCACTGTAAAGATAAAGGCCATGACCAGCTTCATCTTGAACTTTTGCAAGTAATATCATTTTAGCTCTTAAAGAAGGAGCTCTTGTAATCCAATTTCCTTCAGGTTGCATTCCAATGATTTCTGAATGAGCATGTTGAGAAATTTGTCTGATTAAATGACTTCTATAGCCTTCGGGCATCCAGTCTTTTGGTTCAATTTTTTTTTCTGCGTTAATTTTTTCTTGAAATATTGCTTCTTCCATTGGAGATATTGTGTTTTTGCAAATTTATTGAAAATATGTCATTTTATCAATTTAATATTTTTTCAGCAAAAAAAAGTTTTCAATATTTTATTTTTGTAAAAAAAAATGATGAATAAATTTTTTTCTGTTCCTGTAAAATCTATAAGAAATTTAACTGAAGATGCCGTCAATATTGAAATTGATTTGTCATCTGTTGACACAGATACTTTCAAATTTAAATCTGGTCAATACATTACTGTTGAACAAAAAATTAATGATGAAATGGTAAGAAGATCTTATTCTATTTCCTCATCTCCTGAATCTGGCATTGAAATAGGAGTGAAGCTTGTTCAAAATGGTAAAATGTCTACATTTTTAACCTCAAATTTAAATCAAGGAGATACTTTAAATATTATGCCTCCAACAGGCAACTTTTTTATTGATATTGACACGAAAAATAGTAATCATTATGTTGGAATCTGTGCGGGTAGCGGAATTACTCCTGTCATGTCAATGATTAAAAACGTATTAACAAATGAACCTTCAAGTACATTTACCTTAATTTATGGTAATAGAACATTTTCATCTACAATGTACTCTGAAGAAATAGATTTATTTAAAGAAAAATACAATGAACGTTTCTATCTTTACAACTTTTATTCCAAGGAAAAAATTGATGGCTCCTTAAATGGTCGTATTTCTGGAGAATTACTCAAAGATCTATTTGATACAAATATTCATCTAAAAAATGCTAATTTATTTTTAATGTGTGGTCCTGGGGATATGATTGAAAATGTTAGCGAATTTTTAGAGTTAATTGAAATTGATAGTAGTAAAATCAAATTTGAACTTTTTTCTGCCCCTAAAAATAGCGATGAGAAAAAGGAAAATTACTCCCAATCAGATCTTATTTCAAATGTTACAGTATGTGTTGATGGTGATGATTTTGAATTTACTTTATCTACAAGTGGACAATCAATTTTAGATGCAGCAACTGAGGCAGGTGCTGATGTTCCTTTTTCATGTAAAGGTGGAGTATGTTCTGTGTGTAAAGCAAAAGTTATTGAGGGAACAGCTTCAATGGATTTGAATTATTCATTATCTGAAGACGATGTTGAAGAAGGCTTTATATTAACTTGTCAAGCTCATCCAACTTCAGAAAGTATTTATGTTGATTATGATGAAATGTAGAGTTATTTAGATATTACTTAACCTAAATAATAAAACTGACCATCCTATAATAAACAGTGTACCTCCAATAGGAGTTATTATTCCTATTGATGTTGTTTTAAAAATCGAAATAAGATAAAGAGATCCAGAAAATAAAATTATACCTGCTATAATCAAGTAAGCTACTGTATTTAGATCAACAGAAAATGTTTTAGATAAAATTCCGATTAAAATTAGCCCAAGAGCATGAAAAATTTGATATTGAACTCCAGTTTTAAAAACTTCAATTTTATCTGCAATAATATTCTCTAATGCATGAGCTCCAAATGCTCCTAAAATTATTGATATTAGAGAAAAGATTATACCAGTTTTAATTATCCACATAATTTTTTTACTCAAAATTAAATAAATCAAATAGATATAATTACTTATCTGTTGTTTTTTCATTATTTATATCTTCGTATAGTGAAAAAATTATTATTTCTTGTTTTTTTTCCTTTTACTCTTTTATCTCAATCTGTAGATCATTGGGAAACAGTAGTTTTTGAGAGTGAATTTTGGAAATATTATGTTGGAATAAGTGAGCCAGATTCAAATTGGAGAACTATTTCTTATGATGATTCTCTGTGGCAAAATGGGCAAGGTGGTTTTGGGTATGGAGATGGAGATGATTCTACAATTATAAACCCAACAATTTCTTTATATCTAAGAAATGAGTTTTCAATTATTGATACATCAGAAATTGGTTCTTTAGTTTTGGATATTGATTTTGATGATGCGTTTGTTGCTTATTTAAATGATGTTGAAATAGCAAGGTCAAATATTGGTATTTATGGGGATCATCCAGCATATAATCAAGTTGCAAATACTTATAAAGAGGCACAAATGTATCAAGGAGGTTCTCCGGATCAATTTATTATTGATCCACAGTTAATAGATACTATTTTAAAACAAGGAGTTAATGTACTATCTGTCCAGATTCATAATCAAGATATTTCTTCATCAGATTTAACAGCTCGTGTTTTTATATCTTTAGGTATAACATCAACTAACTTAAATTATTCCTCCCCTCATTCATGGTTTAATCCACCATTAATTTTCACATCATCTAACCTTCCTATTGTAATGATAAATACAAATAATCAAAACATATTAGATAGTGCTAGAATAATTTGTGATATGGGAATAATTGACAATGGTTTTGGAAATTTAAATTCAATTAATGATACTTTTAATGATTATAACGGTAAAATTAGTATTGAATACAGAGGAAGTTCTTCTCAATCTTTTCCAAAAAAGTCATATGGTTTTGAAACTCAAGATTCTTTAGGTAATAACAATAATGTGTCATTATTAGGCATGCCTATTGAAAATGATTGGATTTTATATGCTCCATATACAGATAAGAGTCTAATGCGTAATTTCTTAACTTTTGATTTGGGGCGTAAGATGGGGAATTATTGTTCAAGAACTATTTATTGTGAATTAGTAATAAATGGAGATTATCAAGGAGTTTATATTTTAATGGAAAAAATAAAAAGAGATAAAAACAGAGTTGATATTGCAGCTTTAGATTCAGATGATTTAAATGGTGATAGTTTAACAGGAGGTTACATAGTTAAGATTGATAAATTCACTGGTTCAGGAGGAAGTAATTGGCAATCAAATTTCCCAAATTTAGGAGGAGGTTCAATTTTTATTCAATATCATTATCCTGAGGGACCAGCATTACATCCTATTCAAAAAAATTACATAGAAAACTTTGTAGATAGTTTTGAAAATGCTTTATCAGGCCCTAACTTTAATGATACACTTATAGGCTATTCAAAGTATATTGATGTAAATTCTTTTATTGACTTATATATAATTAATGAACTTTCTAGAAATATTGATGGATATAGACTTAGTACTTACATGTATAAGGATAGAGATGATAATGCAGGAAAGCTAACCATGGGACCTTTTTGGGACTATAATTTAGCTTTTGGAAATGCTAATTTTTGTAATGGAGGACTAACTAATGGATGGGAAGTCGATGATGGAGGGCAGGGATGTGCATGGAACAATCCGTTTTGGTTTGAAAGGCTTTTAGAGGACTCCAATTATGTAAATAAATTAAAATGTAGATGGGAGTATTTAAGAGCTAATAGCTTTCATAAAGATTCTATTTTTAATTTTATAGATAGTGTTGTTTTTTATTTAGAAGATGCAAGTGATAGAAATTTTCAGAAATGGGATATTTTAGATACTTATGTTTGGCCAAACTTTTATGTTGGAAATACATACCAAGATGAAATAGGTTTTTTGAAAAATTGGATAGAATTTAGACTTGTATGGATAGATAATAATTTACTAGGTAATTGCTATGGGATTACTGGATGTACTGATCCAATTGCCTGTAATTTTAATCAATTTGCTAATTATGATGATGGAAGTTGTATTTATGATTCATATTCATATGATACCTTAGTTTCAAATAGTAGTATAAGTTGGAACGGAATAGTGTTATATGTTTCAGGAGATTATTCTATAATATTAACAAATTCAATTGGATGTGATAGTATTACAAACATCAATTTTACTCTTGATATTACATCGTCTTATAATTATTATGATTTCGATAAAAGAAGTGTCGTTAAAATAACAGATGTTCTTGGAAAAGAAGTGTTGTTCAAGCTTAATAAAACTTTGTTTTTCCATTTTGATGATGGCAGGATAGAAAAAAGAATAATTATTAAATAATTTTTAAACTTCTTTTATAACTAAATTGTCATCTATTCTAAACCTTTCTCCGTAAATACCATTTTTATCAGCCTGTCCAATACCAAATATCATAACAACATGTGACTGCCAGTTTAGATTAAGAATTTTTTTAATTCTTTTTTCATCAAAGCCTTCCATAGGACATGAATCATATCCCTCTGCAACTAGAGCCATCATGAAGTTTTGACATGCTAGTGCTGTTGATTTGCTGACAGTTTCAAATAATTGATGTTTATATATTGGACCTCTAATAATTGGCCTGAAAAATCCAACAACATTAAAAAAGAGATAAAATATTCTTTTTAAAATTCCATAAAAACCAAATCTATCGTGTGAGTATGCAAATGGTATTAGTTTTTGATAGTATTTTTTTACTAGTGGAATCAACTTATCTTTCTTTTTGTAATCTTCAATTATTAAATCTCTATTTCTTTTCCACGTATCAATTCTACCTACTGCTATTACTATCTCTTTAGCAGTTTTTGCAGCATTTTGAGAAAAACATGCCTCTACAACTTTCTTTTTATTTTCTGAATTTCTTACCCAATAAAATTCCCATGTTTGCAGATTAGATGAATTAGGAGCTAGTGTAGCAGCCTTTAAGCATTTTCTCATTACATTTTCAGGAATTTCCTGATTAGTAAATCTTCTAACTGATCTTCTTTTTTCTACAACCTCAAAAAATTCCATTAAAATATTATAAAAATTTATTCGTAAAAGTACAAATCCTTTTCTAATGTCTTTAATGTAAATGGATTGTCATATTACATTAACAAATGATTAGACATTTGTAATGATTTCCAGCTTTATGAAATAAATAAGAGTATTTTTGCCCCCTTTAAATTAGAAAATGAATTCAATTAGAAATATTGCTATAATTGCTCATGTTGATCATGGAAAAACAACATTAGTTGATAAAATTATCGATCAATGTAAAGTACTTGATGATCGTAAAGAACGTACGGAGTTGTTATTAGATAACAATGATTTAGAACGTGAAAGAGGCATTACAATACTTTCTAAAAATGTATCTGTAAATTATAAAGGAATAAAAATTAACGTTATTGATACACCTGGACATGCTGATTTTGGTGGTGAGGTAGAGCGAGTACTAAAAATGGCTGATGGGGTATTATTACTTGTAGATGCTTTTGAGGGAGCAATGCCCCAAACTAGATTTGTTCTAAGTAAGGCTATTTCTTTAGGTTTAAAGCCAATTGTTGTAGTAAATAAGGTAGATAAAGAAAATTGTACACCTGATTTAGTACAAGATGCAATTTTTGATTTAATGTTTAACTTAGAAGCTTCAGAAGATCAATTAGATTTTACAACAGTATTTGGTTCTTCAAAAGAAGGCTGGATGAGTTTAGATTGGCAAGAAAAAACAGAAAATATTTTTCCTTTACTTGATGCTGTTATTGAAAATATTCCTGCTGCACCATACAACGAAGGTACTCCACAGATGCAAATTACTTCTTTAGACTATTCTAAATTTGTAGGACGTATTGCTATTGGGCGAATCTTTAGAGGTGAGTTGCAAGAAGGCAAAGATTATATGCTTTGTAAAGCAAATGGTGTAAAAAAGAAAGTTAGAATTAAAGAATTATATGTTTTTGAAGGTATGGGAAAATCTCAAGTAAAATATTTGAAATCTGGAGATATTTGTTCGATAGTTGGCTTAGAAGATTTTGAAATTGGAGATACTATTTCTGATCTTGAAAAACCTGAAGAATTACCAAGAATTTCTATTGATGAACCTACAATTAGTATGTTGTTTACAATAAATAATTCTCCTTTTTTTGGAAAAGAAGGTAAGTATTGTACTTCTAGACATTTAAGAGATAGATTATATGCAGAACTTGAAAAGAATCTTGCTCTAAAAGTAGAGGACGGAGCTTCTGAAGATAAATTCAATGTGTTTGGAAGAGGTATTCTTCATTTATCTGTACTTATAGAAACCATGAGAAGAGAAGGTTTTGAATTACAAGTTGGTAAACCTCAAGTTATTTTCAAAGACATAGATGGTGTAAAATGTGAGCCAATGGAAACATTAGTAATTGATGTTCCTGCAGATTTTTCCGGAAAGGTAATAGAACTTGTTACTCAAAGAAAAGGGGACATGCTTGTAATGGAGCCAAAAGGCGACTTACAACATTTAGAATTTGACATTCCTTCTAGAGGATTAATTGGATTAAGAAATAATATTTTAACAACAACTTCTGGAAATGCAATTATGACGCATAGGTTTAGAGAATATGCTCCATTTAAAGGAGATATTCCTGAAAGAATGAAAGGTTCACTAATTTCTATTGAATCTGGTAGTTCAACAGCATTTTCAATTGGAAAATTACAAGATAGAGGTAGGTTTTTTATTTCTCCTGGAACTAATATATATAAAGGACAAGTAATAGGGGAAAATAACAGAGATAATGATCTGGACGTTAATGTTGTTAAAGGCAAACAATTAACCAATATGCGTAAGTCAGGGTCAGATGCTGCTATACAAATTGCCCCAAAAATTGATTTTTCACTTGAAGAATGTATGGAATATATACAAGCAGATGAATATTTAGAAATTACTCCTGAATCATTAAGAATGCGAAAAATTAATTATAGATCATTTTCTTGATTTAAAACAGATTGTAAGTAATTAAAACCCACCCATAAGAGTGGGTTTCTTTTTTGTGGCCTCTCGGTCCTAAGTTCGAACTTTTTAATCAAATTTTAGCATCTTCTCAACAGATTTAATAAATGTTGTTTTTGCATCAGCATATTCATTTCCATCTTTCCATTCCTTTTTTGAAAGTGAATATTTTAAGCTTTGATATTTTTTTCTAATAATTTCATTTGATCTTAATTCATTTCTAAATGCTATATGTCTTTTAAACCATCTACTATTCTTTTTTACTAAATGAACTTGTGCTGTTCTTTTCTTGTTTTTTTCAAAAAAGAAGAATCTTCTATTAGGTGTTTCTATTTCATATTCTTTAATGTGTGTATATCCTAAATTTTTGATAGGTTCTATATACATATCTAGATTATTTGAACTAACTCCAATTAAAATATCAATAATTGGTTTTGAAGCAAGTTTATCAACAGAAGTACTACCAATATGCTCAATTATAACTTCATTATCAACAATACTTTTTTTTATTTCTTTTTTTATCGTTTCAAATAGTAAAGGCCATTCATCACTATATGGGACTATGTTGATTTTCATTACGTAAAATTAATAAAAAACCCACTCAATTGAGTGGGTTTATTTCTTGTGGAGCTGGTGGGTTTCGAACCCACGTCCTAACAAGGTGTCAAATAATTTTCTACATGCATATCTACTGTTAATTTTCGAAATAAGACTGGTAAATAGCACCCAATTCTTATCCTTATCTTCAAAAGTTTCGTTCATTTATCGAAGCTCTAAATAAACTATCCTGATATTAATGATGCCTCAAGATTAAAGGATTCAGGAGTTCCTTTAAAAGAGACAAAAGCTATTCTAATTTATAAATTAGGCAGCTAAAGCGTAATTATTTTCGCCAATTAAAAAATTGAATTTTAATTTTAACGAGCCAAAACACAAAGCTCGACATGCTTATTAGTCAACTCAACTTGCAGTCAAATCCAGTCAGCCCCATGAAATAATGAACTTTTTTTTGCAAAATTAGTAAATTCAATTGCTTTCGCCCTTTCAATGTTTACTTTTGTATAAAAATAGGAAAATGAAAATAGGCATTTTAAGAGAAGAAAAAGTTCCCGTTGATAGAAGAGTGCCATTTTCACCATCTCAATGCAAGAGAATTGAAGATAATTTCCATAATCTTCAAATTTATGTTCAATCTAGTAACATAAGATGTTTTTCAGACCAAGAATATATTGATCAAGGTATAACTGTATTAGATAATTTAGAATCATGTGATGTCTTATTTGGAATTAAAGAGGTTCCGAAGGATAAATTAATTTCCAATAAAACATATTTCTTTTTTTCACATACAATCAAAGAGCAAGAATATAATCGAGGTCTTTTAAAAAAAATGATTGAACTAAATATTACAATGGTTGATTACGAAGTTTTAAAATATGAAAATGGGAGCAGAATACTTGGTTTTGGTAGATACGCTGGTATTATCGGAGCATACAATGGTTTACTTACATACGGTTTAAAAAATGATTTATATTCTTTAAAACCAGCTAACAAGTGTCTAAATAGAATTGAAATGGATACCGAGTTAAATAAAGTTCATTTATCAAATGAAAAAATTTTAGTTACTGGAAAAGGTAGAGTAGGTGCAGGAATATTAGAAACAATTAAAAAATTAAATATAATTGAAGTAGGAATTGATGATTACATTAACAATTCATTTGATTACCCAGTTTATTTAAATATTGATGTATTAGACTATAATGAAAGAATAGATGGTAAGCAATCTGATTTTTCTGATTTTATTAATAATTCATCTGATTACAAATCTACTTTTATGAAATATGCTAATGTGACTGATATATTTTTTGCAGGTCATTTCTATGGAAGTGGCGCACCTTATTTATTTACAAGAAATGATGTTAAATCAGATGATTTTAATATTTCTGTTGTGGCAGATATTTCATGTGATATTGACGGGCCTGTTGCAACTACAATTAAACCCTCTACAATTGATAATCCAATTTATGGTTATAATCCTCATACTGAAAGTGAAGATGATTTTAAGTCTAATGATGTTGTAGCTGTAATGGCTGTTGATAATTTACCTTGTGAATTGCCAAAGGATTCATCAGAGGATTTTGGTGAAAATCTCATTAAAAATATAATTCCAATAATTGGCAATGATAATAAAATTGTAAATGGAGCTACAATTTGTCAGAATGGAGATTTGTCTGAAGAATTTGAATATTTAAGGAATTATATAAATTCTTAAATTGATTTCAATTCAGAAATAGTTTGAGTAGGATTTTCTGATTTGAACACAAAACTTCCTGCAACTAGTACATCAGCACCACTAGACAGTAATTTTGGAGCATTTTGAAGATTTACACCTCCATCAATTTCGATTAAAAAATTGCTATTAGTTTTATTCCTTAGATCTCTTAATTGTTTAACTTTATTGTATGTATTTTCTATAAAAGATTGTCCTCCAAATCCAGGATTTACGGACATAATACACACTAGATCTAAATCATTTAGTACATCACTAATTGAATTTACAGGAGTATGAGGATTAAGCGCAACACCAGCTTTCATACCTTCTTGTTTAATTGCATGTATTGTTCTATTTAAGTGATTACATGCCTCAACATGAACAGTTAATATATCAGAGCCTAATTCTTTAAATTTTGTAATATATCTGTCTGGATCAACAATCATTAAATGAACATCAAGAACTTTATTGGCAGTTTCTTTAATACTTTTAATTACAGGCATTCCAAACGAAATGTTTGGAACAAATACTCCATCCATTACATCAATATGAAACCAATCAGCGTTACTATTATTAACCATTTCACAATCTCTTTTAAGATTTCCGAAATCTGCTGCTAATATTGATGGTGCGATTAAATGTTTCATAATTATAAAATTAAAAAAAAAGAGGACATCAGTCCTCTTTTCTTTATCCTAAATAAGTTTTTAGAATTTTGCTTCTTGTAGTGTGTTTTAATCGTCTAACTGCTTTTTCTTTAATTTGTCTAACTCTCTCTCTTGTTAAATCAAATTTTTCACCAATTTCTTCAAGTGTCATTGCATGCCCTGCATTAAGACCAAAATAAGAAGAGACAACATCGGCTTCTCTAGGTGTAAGCGTATCTAAAGCTCTTCTGATTTCTTCTCTTAGTGAATCTAACATTAATTGGGTATCTGGGCTAGGACTTTCATCACTTCCCATTACATCATAAAGGTTACTATCTTCACCTTCAATTAATGGAGCATCCATAGAAACGTGTCTTCCTGTATTTTTTAATGATTGTTTAACTTCTGTAAGTGATAAATCAACAAGTTCAGCAATTTCTTCTGCAGTTGGAGGTCTTTCAAATTTCTGTTCTAACACAGCATAAGCTTTATTGATTTTATTGATTGATCCAATTTTATTTAATGGAAGTCTTACAATCCTTGATTGTTCAGCTAATGCTTGTAAAATAGATTGTCTAATCCACCATACTGCATATGAAATGAATTTAAATCCTCTTGTTTCATCAAATCTTTTTGCAGCTTTAATTAACCCAAGATTTCCTTCATTAATTAAATCAGGTAATGTAAGACCTTGATTTTGATATTGTTTAGCAACTGAAACCACAAATCTAAGATTGGCTTTTGTCATTTTATCTAAAGCTTTTTCATCACCAGCTTTAATTTTTTGAGCTAATTCTACTTCTTCCTCAGCAGTAATTAAATCAACTCTACCAATTTCTTGTAAGTATTTATCTAGAGATGCAGTCTCTCTATTAGTAACTTGTTTTGTGATTTTTAGTTGTCTCATATTCCTTTAAATATTATGAAAATTAAAAATAAATTATTTTTTCTTTTCAGGTTTAGGAAGTAATACTTTCCTTGATAATTTTAGTTTTCCACTTCTTTCATCAATATCAATTAATTTAACTTCAATTTCTTGTCCTTCTTTTAAAACATCTTCTACATTTTCAACTCTCTCCCAAGAAATTTCAGAAACATGTAAAAGTCCATCAGTATTTGAAGATATTCCAATAAATGCACCATAAGGCATTATTGATTTAACCTTTCCTTTATAAGTTTTTCCTTTTTCAGGTATAAAGGCAATAGATCTAATCTTTTCAATTGCTAAATCAATTTTCTCTTGATTTGTTCCAAGAATTTCTACAACTCCCTTTTCATCAACTTCTTCAATAGAAATTACTGTTTCAGTAGTTGCTTGCATTTCTTGAATAATCTTTCCACCAGGACCTATTATTCCACCAATTGTTGATTTTGGAACTTCCAGTTTTATAATCTTTGGAGTATGATCTTTTAATTTTACTCTAGGTTCATAGATTGTATCAGTTAATTTTTCTAAAATATGTAACCTACCGTCTCTTGCTTGATTTAAAGCTTTTTCAAGGATTTCATATGATAAACCTTGAACTTTAATATCCATTTGACAAGCTGTAATTCCATCTTTAGTTCCAGTTACTTTAAAATCCATATCACCAAGGTGATCTTCGTCTCCTAAAATATCAGAGAGAACTGCAAATTTATCAGCATTGTTATAATCTGTAATAAGTCCCATTGCTATTCCAGATACAGGTTTGCTTATTTTAACTCCGGCATCCATCAGTGCTAATGTTCCAGCACATACAGTTGCCATTGAAGATGACCCATTTGATTCTAATATATCAGAAACTATTCTTACAGTATATGGGTTATCAGCAGGAATCATTTTCTTTAATGCTCTTTGCGCTAAATTTCCATGTCCAATTTCTCTTCTACTTGTTCCTCTTAACATCCTAGCTTCTCCTGTCGAAAATGGAGGGAAGTTATAATGTAAATAAAAGTCTTCATGTCCTTGATATGTAACTCCATCTAATCTGTTTACATCAGTACTTGAGCCAAGTGTTACTGTAGTTAATGATTGTGTTTCTCCTCTAGTAAAAACTGCAGATCCGTGTGGGGAAGATAGGTAGTCAATCTCACACCAAATTGGTCTGATTTCATCTGTTTTCCTTCCATCTAATCTAACACCTTCATTTAATACAAGGTTTCTAACAGCTTCTTTTTCAACATCATGATAGTATACCCCAATTAGATTTGCATTTTCAGATGCTTCTTCTTCAGTTAATGTGCTTATATATTCTTCTTTTACAGCTCTGAACTTTTCAGATCTTTCTTCTTTTGAAAGTCCTTGTCTTGCAACATCATATACTTTGTCGTAAGTAGCTTCTTTAATATTTTTTCTTAAATCTTCATCATGAGTTTCGTGACAATATTCTCTCTTTGGACTTGATTTAGCTATTTTCTTAGCAAGATTTAATTGAGCTGCACATTGAATTTTAATAGCTTCATGAGCAGTTTTAATAGCTTCAATCATTTCGCTTTCTGAAACCTCATTCATTTCTCCTTCAACCATAGCAACGCTGTCAGCAGATGCTCCTACCATCATATCTATATCAGCTGATTCTAGATCTTCTGATGAAGGATTGATAACATATTTATTGTTAATTCGTGCAACTCTAACCTCAGAAATTGGACCATTAAATGGTATGTCAGATATTGCAATTGCTGATGAAGCAGCTAATGCAGCTAATGCATCAGGTTTTACGTTTTCATCATGAGAGTTAAGTGAAATCATAATTTGTACTTCTGCATGATAATCACTTGGGAACATTGGTCTAAGTATTCTGTCAACTAATCTCATAACTAATATTTCTTGATCAGTTGGTCTTGCTTCTCTTTTTAGGAATCCTCCTGGAAACCTTCCGTCAGCAGCAAATTTTTCTCTGTAGTCGACTGTTAGTGGTAAGAAATCGACTCCTTCTCTTGCTTCTTTATTTGAAACTACAGTAGCCAAGAGATGGGTTTTTCCCATTCTAACTTCTACTGAACCGTGTGCTTGTTTTGCTAATTTACCAGTTGATATTGTGATTTCTCGTCCATCATCTAGTTTAATTATTTCTTTTTCTTCTTTAATCATTGTATTTGTGTGTGTAAAATAAAAAAGGCAATTTTAGTTGCCTTCGTTTATAGATGGATATTATCTTCTTAACCCGAGATCTTTTACAAGCTCTCTGTATTTGATAATATCCTTATTCATTAGATAATCAAGTAATTTTCTTCTTTTACCTACCATTACTTGCAATGATTTTTGAGTACCAAAATCTTTTTTGTTGTTCTTTAGATGATCAGTTAGGTGTTTAATTCTAGAAGTAAATAATGCTACCTGGCTGTATACAGATCCAGTATCAGTTTCACTACTTCCGTGTTTTTTAAAAATTTCTTGTTTGTTTATATTACTCATAATTTATTTTTATCATTATGCAATTTGGGCTGCAAATTTAGTAAAAACTTTTTGCTTTTACATGATTATTATTATAAATCGTTACGATTTAATCATTCTTAATAATTGACTTAATTTTTCTTTTAAGTTTTTTCTATGTACAATCAAGTCGATAAAACCATGTTCTTTAAGAAATTCAGAGGTCTGAAATCCTTCAGGTAGATCCTTTCCAATAGTTTCTTTAACTACTCTTGGACCAGCAAAACCAATTAATGCATTTGGTTCAGCAATATTCATATCACCTAGCATTGAAAATGAAGCTGTTGCACCTCCAAAGGTTGGATCAGTTAAAAGTGATATGTATGGAATTTTTAATTCATCTAATTGAGCCAATTTAGCAGATGTTTTGGCCAACTGCATTAATGAAATTGCAGCTTCCATCATTCTTGCACCTCCAGATTTTGAAATAATGATGAGTGGATATTTTTTCTTTTTGGCATGATCAATTGCTCTAGCAATTTTTTCGCCAACAACTGATCCCATTGATCCACCAATAAAACTAAAATCCATTGATGCAATAACTACATTTTCTTTATTTATTTTACCATAAGCACACCTTATTGCATCATTTAGGCCAGTCTTTTTTTTCATTGTAGTTAATCTATCTGCATATTTTTTAGTGTCTTCAAATTTTAATGGATCTGCAGATTGTAAATTCTTATCTAACTCTTTAAATTTATTATTGTCAAAGAAAATCTTAAAATACTCATCAGAACCAATTCTATGATGATGATCACAATTTTCACAAACAAATAAGTTATTGATTAAATCATCTTTAGATGTAATTGTTTTACATTTTGGACATTTAACCCATAAACCATCAGCTGTTTCCTTCTTTTGAGAAGTTTTTGTAGTTATTCCTTCTTTAATTCTTTTAAACCAATCCACTTTTTTAGTTTCTATTTATATTGTTTAGGTCTTCAAAAGATTTAATTAATCTTTTCTTAAAAGTAAGTTCACCTTCTCTTATCCATTTTCTGGGATCATAATATTTTTTGTTGGGCACATCATCTCCATCAGGATTTCCTATTTGGGTTTTAACATAAGCTCCATACTCATCAAAATAATCTCTTATTCCAGTTGTAAATCCCCATTGAAGATCAGTGTCTATATTCATTTTTATAGCTCCATAAGAAATTGCCTCTCTAATTTCATCAAAAGAAGATCCCGAACCACCATGGAACACAAAATTAATTGGTTTTTCTACTGTATTAAATTTACTTTGAACAAATTTTTGAGAGTTATTCAATATTATAGGTGTTAATTTTACATTTCCAGGACGATAAACTCCATGTACATTTCCAAATGCAGCTGCTATTGTAAATTTAGCACTTATTTTCATTAATTCTTCGTAAGCATATGCAACTTCTTCTGGTTGAGTATACAGTTTACTACTATCGATATTTGTATTATCTACACCATCTTCTTCTCCACCAGTTACTCCTAATTCAATTTCTAAAGTCATGCCAATTTTACTCATTCTTTGAAGATATTGCTTACATGTCTCTATGTTATCTTTAATTGGTTCGTCAGATAGATCAATCATATGCGAACTATAAAGAGGTATTCCATGAGATTTAAAATGTTTTTCACCGGCATCTAATAAACCATCAACCCAAGGTAGAAGTTTTCTAGCACAATGATCTGTATGAAGAATAACACTTGCTCCATATAATTTAGCCATTTCATGAACATGATTTGCGCCAGAGATTCCTCCTGCAATTGCAGCTAATTGATTTTCATTACTAAGTCCTTTGCCGGCAAAGAATTGACATCCTCCAGCAGAAAATTGAATAATTACTGGAGAATTTACCTCAGCTGCAGCTTCTAATACTGAATTAACAGTGCTTGTATTAGTTACATTAACGGCAGGTAAGGCATACTGATTTTTCTTAGCATCTTCAAACACCTCTTGGACTAAATCATTGGTTAAAACACCATGTGGAAATTTTGACATTTTTTATATTTTATTGTTTAGAACAAAATTAGAATATTGTTGTTAATGAAACAGTTTTTTATTCATTATTTTCTTATAATTGATTAAAATTATTTTTATGTTGACAAACAATGAAATTAAATTTATAAAATCACTTCAGTTAAAAAAATATAGAGATAAAAATTCATTGTTTATTGTTGAGGGAGAAAAAGTAGTTAATGAACTAATTGAATCTGATTTTTTAATTGAAAAAATTTTTGCAACTACTGATTGGTATGACATTAATTTTTCAAAGATAGATAGTGATTTATTTTATAAAGTTTCTCCAAAAGAATTAAAAAGGATAAGTAGTCTTAAATCACCTAATAATGTTTTAGCTGTTGTTAAAAAAAGAAATTTATCTATAAATCTTGATGCATTAGGTAAGATAACACTTGTGCTAGATAATTTACAAGATCCAGGTAATTTAGGTACAATAATTAGATCTTCTCATTGGTTTAATGTGTCAAATATTATATGTTCAAAAAATACAGTTGATGTCTATAACCCAAAGGTAATTCAGTCAACAATGGGGTCCTTGTTTAAATTAAATGTTTATTATGAGGATTTAGTTCCTTTTTTAGAATCATGTAAAAAATCACATGAAATATTTGGAGCCTTTTTGGATGGAGTTGACTGTAAACTAATTAAAAGTAAATCAAATTTGATATTGATAGTTGGAAATGAATCGAAGGGTATTTCAAATGAGGTTTCTGAAATAGTAACACAAAAAATTACAATTAATAAGAAATCAGAGGATATTGATTCATTAAATGTGTCGACTGCAACAAGTATTTTACTTTACGAACTAACAAAGTAATTTATTCAAATGTAAATGAAATCATCCAACTATTTGTTTTTAAATTATCAATAGTTTGAGTGTATAATGTTTTGTCTTTTGATAAAATATTAATAATACCGTGAGATATTTTGATTTGTGGAGAAAATTTAAAATACTGTAAATAAAAATCTATGCCAAAGCCCCCTTCAATCATGAAATCATGGTTATTTAACTTGACTAATTCTTGACCTTCATCATCAATTTCCGATTGAGAGGCTATATCTAGACTATATTTTACTCCACACATTACATATGTACGGAAATTATTATATCTAGCTGATTTATATTTTAATGATACTGGAAAATCAATTAATGTTGATTCAATCCTTTTATCAGTTAAAGATAAGTTGCTTTGATTGTTAAATTGATAGTTTAAAATTCTTTCACCAAAAACAAGAGTTGGTATAAATCTTAAATCAGTATATTTTCCAAGTCTAAAATTAGAAACAATTCCTAAATTAAATCCTTTTTGATCACTTGCAAGCAAAGTCAAAAGACTATCATTATTTAAAAAATCATCATTTTTTGCTAAATTAAAGTTAAGAGAATTTATACCTAGAGTAAATCCAAAATGAATTTTTTTGAAGTCATATCTAGGTAAATTTTGTGGTTTTTTATGTCTTTGCCCATAAGAAAATAGACTAAAACATAAGAAAATGATTAACAGAAAAATTTTGTTGTAAGTTTTCACTTTTAAGAAACGCTTCTAATATTATTTTATTGCAATATACAATGATACAACTCCTAATGTTAATGGGTAATAATTACATGATGAAAAGCCAGTATCTTTTAAAATTTTTGTGAATTCTTTATTTGTTGGAAAGTTTTGAACTGATTTGGATAAATAGCTGTATGCTTTAAAATCTTTTGAGATAAGGTTGCCAATTAAAGGAGTAACAAAGTCAAAATAAAAGTTAAATAATTGTTTTATTGGAAAATACTTAGGGTAGGAGGGTTCTAAAATAGCCACATATCCACCATCTTTGAGAACTCTATAAATTTCTTCTAATCCTTTATTTAAATTTTCAAAATTCCTAACACCAAAACCAACTGTTACTGCATCAAAATATTCATCATTAAAAGAAAGATTTTCAGCATCTTCATTAGTGAGTTTGATTCTGTTGTTAAGCTGTTTTTTTGAAATTTTTTGTTTTCCAATTTTTAACATCTGATCTGAAATATCAATTCCTGTAATTTGTGCATTTGTAATTTGAGCAGAAATAATTGCTAAATCTGCAGTTCCAGTTGCTATGTCAAGAATATTTTTAGGGTCGTTTTGAATTTTTTTTACGGCTATTTTTCTCCAAATATTATCAATACCTAATGTTAAAAATCTATTTAAAAAATCATATCTGTAAGCAATTTTGTTAAACATTTGTTTAACCTGATTTTTTTTACTTTCTGAATTTTTGTAAGGTTTGATTTTTTTAGACATGAAGAATGTCTTTAGCTCTTTTAAGTAATTCTTTATTAGTTATTGGAACAACTCCAACTTTTTCACATACAATTCCACCAGCAATATTGGCTAGTATTGCAAGTTCCTCAAAATTAATATTACAAGCCATACAGATAGCTGCAACAGAAACGACAGTATCACCAGCACCAGAGACATCAATTACATTTGAAGTAGTTGATTTTTTTAGAATAGAATTATTATTTGAATTTAAAAATATTCCTTTGCTAGATAATGTTAAAAGAACTGCTTTTGAAGATATAAGATTCCTTAATTCTGATGTATTTTTAGTTATATCATCAATGTCATCTAAATCTATTTCAGTTTTTAAACCTTCTTTTATTTCAATTAAATTTGGTTTAAAAAGAGTACAGTTTTTATAAGATAAAAAATTTTGCTTTTTTGGATCAACAATAGTTGGGATATTTTTTTTATTTGCTAAACAAATAATCTTTTCTATGATGCTTTCAGTCAATACTCCCTTATTATAATCTTGAAGAATTATTGCATCAATATTATGTGTTAATTTTTCAATTAAATTATAAAATTGTTTTTCAATTTTAATTGGGTATGTATCTTCTTCATCAATTCTCAATTGGTGTTTGTTATCAGCAATTACTCTAGTTTTAGTAGTAGTTTTTCTCCCATTAGAAATTAACATGCCTTCTAATGTTAAACCTTGATCCTTCATAAGTTGTTCAAATAATATTCCTCTATTATCATTTCCAATTACAGTGCAAAGAATAGATTCAGCTCCAAGTTCTTTTAAATTTAGCGCAACATTAGCAGCACCACCAAGTCTACTATCATTTTGGTTAACAGCTACGTCAACAACAGGAACAGGAGCTTCAGGAGACATTCTGTGTATTTCTCCCCATAAATAAGTATCTATAATTGCATCTCCAACAATTAGAATTCTTTTGGATTTAAAATCATGAAAATATTTATTTAGATTCATAAATTAATATAGTTTTTCTAATTGTGACTTTATTCTTTTTACAGCTTCTAATAAATTTTCTTCAGATGCTGCGTAAGAAATTCTCACACATTCTGGATTTCCAAATGGAGCACCAGATACTAGTGCAACATAACATGTATTTAGTAGATACATACACAAGTCGTTAGCATCATTAATTACATTTTTACCGTCAGTTTTACCAAAAAAATATGAAATATCAGGAAAAATATAGAATGCACCTTCAGGGATATTACATTTAACTCCTTTTATTCCACTTAGTTTTTCTAATAATAAATCCCGTCTTTTAAAAAATGAATTTTTCATTTCATTAGTAACTTCTTTTGGATCAGCTTTCATAGCTTCTTCCGTTGCTTTTTGAGCAATGGCACAGGTTGCTGATGTAACTTGTCCTTGTATTTTATTACAAGCTTTTGCTATCCATAATGGAGCACCAATAAATCCAACTCTCCACCCAGTCATTGCGAATCCTTTTGATACTCCATTAACGGTGATTACTCTGTCTTTCAAAGAGTCAATTCTGCCAATACTAAAATGTTGATTAGTAAAATTAATGTGTTCATATATTTCATCAGAAACAATAAAAACTTGTGGGTGTTTTTCAAAAACTTTAGCAATTTCTCTTAACTCATTTTCAGTATATACAGATCCACTTGGATTACATGGTGAACTAAACATAAACATCTTTGTTTTCTCTGTAATTGCATTTTCAATTTGTTTAGCACTTACTTTAAAATTATCTTTAACCGATGAAGAAATTTCAATTGGAGTCCCTTCAGCAAGTTTAATGATTTCTGCATATGATACCCAGTATGGGCAAGGAAGAAGAACTTCATCACCTGGATCAAGAAGGCTCAAGCATATATTTGCTAATGATTGTTTTGCTCCTGTTGAAACAACAATTTCATCTTTTGTAAAATCGAGATTATTATCTCTTTTAAATTTATTTGCAATGGATATTCTTAAATCATCTAAGCCAGCAACTGGAGTGTAATGAGAAAAGTTGTTAGTAATTGCTTCTTTTGCTGCATTTTTAATAAATTCAGGAGTATTAAAATCAGGTTCCCCTAAACTAAGTGCAATTACATCTTTACCTTCTGCTTTCAATTCACGGCTCATTCTAGCCATTGCTAGCGTTGCACTTTCAGCTAGTCTATTAATTCTTTCTGATAATTTTTCCATCTTTTCTTATAAGGGCTACAAATATAAAATATTGAAATGATATATATTTGCATATAATTAATTTATATTCATGTTTCTAATAAAGATATTATTGCCATTTTTTATAATTTTTATTGGCTCAGATTCTACTTTTGCTCAAAAAATATTTTCTGTTGATTATGCAAATCAAGCTGATGTAAAAGTTTTTGTTACAAAATATTCAAGTCAAGCTGACCTTTTAGTATTTAAAGTTGATTATCTATCCCAGGCAAAAGGAAATCATGGAAAATGGTATTTTGTAAATCATAAGAATCAAGCTGATAAAAAAATTTTTTACTGTAAATATGTTTCTCAAGCAGATTTAAAAATACATTTTGTTGATTATAAAAGTCAAGCAAAATGGAAAAAAGATGAAAAAAAACATTTAATGTTTTAAATATTATTTAATACTTCAATTAAAGTTTTTTTACTTGTTGAAATACTATCAACAATTTCTCTTAACTTTTTGCTTTTCTTTAGTTTTTGAAATTTTATGTTGCCAATTTCTTCTTTAATTGTTTTTTCAATCCAGAAAATCTCTTGTTTTTTTCTTTTTGAATTGAATAAGCTTTCATGTTTTGCTTTTTGAATAAATTGGTTGACAATTATATTAATTTCATTTATTCCAGTATTTTGTTCAGATGAACATTTTAGAACCTTTGGAACCCAATATCCATCAATAGGAGGTTTTATAGATAAAATATTTTTCAATTCAATTAATGTTTGTTTAGCGTTATTTTTATTTTCTCCATCGTCTTTTGTAACAATTATTAAATGTGACAATTCAATTATTCCTCTTTTGATAGCTTGTAGTTGATCTCCAGCTCCAGTAATAGTAAGTAAAAGCATAATATCAACTAATTTACTTACAGTTGTTTCTGATTGTCCTACTCCTACTGTTTCTACAATAATTACATCGTAACCTGCAGCTTCACAAAGCAAAATACTATCTCTAGTTTTATTACTTACACCACCTAAAATTCCTTTATTAGCACTTGGCCTGATAAATGCATTTTTATTTTTGGCAAGATTTTCCATCCTACTTTTGTCTCCAAGAATACTTCCTTGAGATTTTTCACTTGATGGGTCAATTGCAAGAACGGCCACTTTTTTTCCTTGATCAATAAATTTTTGTCCAAATTTTTCAATAAACGAACTTTTACCAACTCCAGGAATTCCTGTAATTCCAATTCTAATTGAATCATTTTTTTTGGGAAATTTAGAAATCAATTTATCACTTAAAATTTGATCTTTTTCAAGAGAACTTTCAGCAAGAGTTATTGCTTTACTTAATGCCCTATTATTCCTTTTGTTAAGCTCAATAAATAAATCCATTATTTACTAGCAATTACAGAAATTTCAATATTTACATCTTTTGGAAGACGTGAAACCTCAACTGTTTCTCTAGCTGGAGGATTTTGACTGAAACTTTTTTCATAGATTTCATTAACTAAATTAAAATCGTCCATATTTTTTAAAAAAATTGTTGATTTTACCACATTTGAGAAATCCATATTAACTTCATTTAAAACAGCAAGTATGTTTTTTAATATTTGACTTGTCTCTTCAGAAACATTATCGTTTTTTAACACTCCATTTTTATCTAATGCAATTTGACCTGAACAATATAATGTGTTATTTGCCAAAACAGCTTGACTGTAAGGACCTATTGCTGATGGTGCATTTTTCGTAAATATTATTTCTTTCATAATTAATTTCTTTTACCAAATATAATACTTCCTAATCTGATCATATTACTTCCGTTTAAAATAGCTTTTTCATAATCGTTACTCATTCCCATTGAAAGAATTTTAAAATTATCTGTTTTTCTTTCTTGAAAAACCTTATTTAGTAGAGAGAATTCTTTTTCAATGATTTTGTTATTATTTGTAAAAGTTGACATTCCCATTAGTCCTTTTATATTGATATAATTAAGTTTTTTAGAATATTCTAAAACTTCATCAATTCTGCTGTAATGAAATCCAAATTTACTTTCTTCAGAAGCAATTTTTACTTGAATTAAACAATTAATAATTCTATTTTCCCTTTCAGCTCTTTTATTAATTTCATCAATTAAACTAAATGAATCAACAGATTGAATTAAATGAATAAAAGGAATAATAAATTTCACTTTATTTCTTTGTAAATGACCAATAAAATGCCATTCAATATCCTTGGGTAAAACTGAGCTTTTCTTTATTAATTCTTGTACTTTGTTTTCGCCAAATGATAGCTGTCCACAATTATATGCTTCAAGAATTTCATTATTACTTTTAGTTTTTGAAACCGCAATAACTTTAATATCTTTTGATATTTTACTTTTAATCTGCTCAAGATTAGATTTTATATTCATTTTAAATCTAAAATAGTTATTCCTGATCTTAGTTTTGGTTCTATATAAGTGCTTTTTGGAGGAAGGGTTAGGTTTTCATCAGCAATCTTCTTTATTACATCTATTTTAATAGGTTTTAAAATGAAACCAATTGCTTTTTTTTCTCTATTAATAATCTCAATTATTTCTTCATTTTTAATTTTTCCATTTTGATACTGGATATCATGTTTATTAAAATCTAAATTTAAAATATCTTTTAGAATTTTATCATTTAAAATTGAATAGGATAATTTGGATAAAACATTTCCAGAATTGATTTTTTCTTTTGGAATTATGCTTAAAAAAGTGTTATTAAAATAAACAAGAATTTCATTTTCATTTTCTGACTGAAATTCAAGGTTTGATATTTCTTTTAATTTAAATGAATTCGAAATTTTTTGAAGAAATTTATCAAGATTAATATCTATATTCTTTATAATTCTATTAAAACTATAGATATTAATCTGTTTTTCATCTAATAAGAAACTCATAAAATAATTTGGGCCATTATTTTTACTAAGTTTATATGATGATGCACTTCTGTGGTGTCCATCAGCAATATATAGAGAATTTATTTTTTTGAATTCTTCAGTGATTTTTAAAATATCTTTATTTTTTGTAATCATCCATAGTTTATGCAGTGCCATATTTGAAGTTGAAAATTCGTATTCAGGCCTTGTAGATGATAAACTTTCAATTATTTGATTTATTTTTTCATTTGATTTATAAGAAAGGAGGACAGGGTCGGCATTAAAATTTACTTTTGATAAGTATTCTGTAAAAAGTTCTTCTCTTTTTTTTATTGTTTTTTCATGTTTTTTTATTGTTCCATTTCCATAATCATCAGTTAAAGTTGTCGCTATAATTCCTTTGTATTCTTTATTTTCATGATTCAAAGAATATATGTAAAGTGCTTCTTGACTATCTTTTGTAATAATTTTTTTTTGTATGAAGGATTGAAATTTCTTCTTTATTAGATCCAGTTTTTTTTTACCTTTTGACTTGTTTGTTTCTTTAAAATCTGGATTAATGATTTGAAGAAATGTGTATGGGTTGTTAATTAGTTTTTCTTTCAAACCTTCTTTTGAGTAACTTAAATATGTTCTTGTTGCAAATAATCCAACCTTGTCCCTAGTAGGCCTTACAGCTTTAAAAGGTAAGATAGTTGCCATTTATTTTTTTAAAAGAGATATAATTTGTTCAGCTAGTTCACTACCTATTCTGTCTTGTGCTTCTAAGGTAGCAGCACCTATGTGAGGCGACATAGATATTGCGTTATGCATTAACAGATGTATGCTTGGAGTTGGTTCATTTTCAAAAACATCAAGACCTGCATAAGATAATTTTTCTTTATCGAGAGCAAACATAAGTGCTGTTTCGTCGATGTTTCCTCCTCTAGATGTATTAACAATACCAGCTCCAGTTTTCATCATGCCAATTTCTTCGGCACCAATTAAGGCTTTATTATCAATTTTTGGAACATGTAATGTTATAAAATCTGAGTTCTTTAAAACTTCATTTAATTCACTTGTTTCAATTGTAAATGTTTTTTTTTCGCCGTTAAAAAAATTAAGTGTTATGTTTTGTTCTTTAATAAATTTATCGTGTGCTAAAATTTTCATTCCAAGTCCAATGCCTTTTTTTGCTACTTCTTGCCCTATTTTCCCAAAACCAATAATACCAAGTGTTTTACCATTTAATTCTTGACCAGAAGAATATGATTTTTTTAGGTCTTTAAAATTAGTATCTCCCTCCATTGGCATTTGTCTATTTGATAAAAATAAATATCTTACCATTCCAAATAAATGTGCAAATACTAATTCTGCAACTGAAGAAGAAGATGCGGCAGGAGTATTAATCACGTATATGTTTTTTTCTTTTGCGTATTCAACATCAATGTTATCCATTCCAACACCACCACGGCCAATAATTTTTAAGTTTGGACAATTATCAATAATATCTTTTCTAACTTTTGTAGCACTTCTGACTAATATAACTTCGTAGTTTTCTTTGTTAATTTCAGTTATTAGATTTTCTTGATTTACTTTTTTAGTAATAACCTCAAATCCATTTTCCTCTAAAATTTGAACTCCTATTTCAGAAATTCCATCATTTGCTAATACTTTAATCATGTTTTTTTTCAAATTTTTGCATTAAGTTTACTAAATGTTCAACACTAGAAATTGGAAGGGCATTGTATAGGGAAGCTCTATAGCCTCCAACAGACCTATGACCTTTTAAACCATTAATCCCATTGTTGAAACATAATAAATCAAATTCTTCTTGATTTTCTTTGTTAACTAAATTAAATGTAACATTCATTGTTGATCTATCATCTTTATTGGCAAAACCAACAAATAAAGAGTTTCTGTCTATTTCATCGTATAGTAGTTTTGCCTTTTGGTTATTTATTTTTTCTATTTCTTCAACTCCTCCATTTTTTTTAAGCCATTGTAGTGTAAGCATCGATACATAAACTGAAAATACTGGGGGAGTGTTAAACATACTATCTTTTTTTATGTGAGTTTGGTAATCAAGCATTGTTGGTATGTCTCTACCAGTATTTCCTAACAAATCATTATTTACTATTACAAGAGTAGTTCCAGCTGGACCCATATTTTTTTGTGCACCAGCATAAATCAATCCAAATTTTTCAACATCAATTTTTTTGCTAAATATATCTGAAGACATATCACATATAAGTATGTTTTCTGATATTGGGTTTGATTTAAATTGAGTACCATAAATAGTGTTATTAGACGTATAATGAAGATAATCTAAATCTTTAGGAACATTTATTTCTTTTGGAATATAATTATAGTTTTTATCAGAGGAGTTAGCAATAGTTAATGTTTCTCCAAGTTTTTTAGCTTCTTTAATAGCTTTGTCAGACCATGCTCCTGTATTGATGTATCCACATTTCCCTCCTATTGATAAAAAATTATATGGAGTCATTAAAAATTCTAAACTTGCTCCTCCTTGAAGAAAAAGAATGGAATAATTATCAGGAACTGAAAGTAGTTCTTTAACAAGTTGCTTTGCATTTTCCATTACATTTACAAAGGGAGTACTTCTGTGAGATATTTCTATCAATGATAAATTATCATTGTTAAAATTTAATATTGATTCTGATGCTTTTTTTAAAACTTCTTGTGGTAGGATGCACGGCCCAGCGCTGAAATTATGTTTTTTCATTCTTGATTTATTATTATAATTTATTTAATTCTTTCAATATATGTCCCTTTTGAAGTATCAATTTTAATTTTATCTCCTTCATTAATAAATAAAGGAACTTGAATATTTGCGCCTGTTTCAGTTGTAGCTGGCTTAAAAGTATTTGTTGCTGTATTTCCTTTGACTCCTGGTTCAGTATGTTGTATTTCTAGAACTATGTGAGCAGGCAGATTTGCAGATAGAGGTAATCCTTGATCTGCATGAAATAAAACTTCAACAGTTTCACCCTCTTTAAGAAAATTGGAATTATCTATAAAATCTTTTTGGAGTGTTATCTGTTCATAATCATCAGTATTCATTAAATGGTAGTCATTATTTTCAGCATACAAGAACTGGTATTTTCTGTTTTCAATTCTTATTATGTCTATTTTAACACCTGATGTAAATGTATTTTCTAAAAGCCTTCCAGAATTTAGATTTCTAATCTTAGTACGAACAAATGCTGGTCCTTTTCCAGGCTTCACATGTTGAAAGCTTTCAATTTTCCAAGGCTCGCCGTTGTGTTGTATACATAAGCCATTTCTAAAGTCTGCTGTTGTTGCCATATTTATTTATTTTTGATTGTATCCTCTCATTATACCTCTACCTGAATTTTTAACAAAATCAATGATTTCATCTCTGTTTTTTGAAACTTTAAAATCAATTTCTATTTTGTTAATAGCTTGAGTATTATTAAAGTTTCTTTGATATAATACTCTGTATATATCTTGAATTTCTCCTATTTCTACATCTGTAAAAGACCTTCTTCTTAGTCCAATTGAGTTGATTCCAACAAATGATAGAGGTTCTCTACCAGCTTTTACAAAGGGGGGGACATCTTTTCTTACTAAAGAACCACCTGAAATCATCGTATGTCTTCCAATTTTTACAAATTGATGAATTGCACTTAAACCTCCAACTATTGCATATTCTCCAATTTCTACATGTCCTCCTAAAGCAACATTATTTACAATTATTGAATTATCACCAATAATGCAGTCGTGAGCAACGTGAGCATAAGCCATAATTAAACAATTATTTCCAACAATAGTTTTACCTGTTACTTTTGTTGCTCTATTTACAGTAGCACATTCTCTAATTACAGTATTATCACCAATTATTACTAAACTATCTTCTCCATCAAATTTTAAATCTTGAGGAATTGCAGAAATTACTGCACCTGGAAAAATTTCACAGTTTTTTCCAATTCTAGCTCCCTCCATAATGGTTACATTCGACCCTATCCATGTTCCACTTCCTATTTCAACATTTTTTTCAATTGTAACAAAAGGTTCTACAACAACATTTTTTGCTAGATTAGCTTGAGGATCAATATATGAAAGTGAACGATGCATTAATTTTTTTTGGCAATTTGAGCTAATAGATCAGCTTCTACAACAATATCTCCATTAACAAACCCTTTTCCATGCATATGACATAATCCTCTTCTAATAGGTGAAATAAGGTTTAGTCTAAAAATAATAGTATCTCCAGGAATAACTTTTTTCTTAAATTTTGCATTATCTATTTTCATAAAGAAAGTAAGATAATCCTGGGGATTCTCTACAGTAGTTAAGATTAATACTCCACCAGCTTGTGCCATTGTTTCAAGCTGTAATACTCCAGGCATAACAGGCTCAGCAGGGAAATGCCCTTTAAAATACTCTTCTTCTTTTTTTACGTATTTTACTCCAATAATATAGTCATCTCCTAATTCTCTAATTTCATCTATAAAAATAAAAGGTTCTCTGTGAGGAAGAATTTTTTTTATATCATCTAAATTATAATGAGGCTTTTCATTAAAATTAATTTCAGGAGCAATTTTTAAATTTTCTTGATTCATTATTTTATTTAATTTTTTAACAAATTCTAAATTACTTTTATGCCCGGGTTTAAAACAAGTAATTTTTGCTTTAATATTTGATCCAAATAAAAAGGAATCACCCATGAAGTCAAGTAATTTATGTCTTGCGGGTTCATTTTCAAACCTAAATTCTTTTTTATTTAATAACTTTCCTATATCAAATGTTAAATTTTCTTTTCCAAATTTTTCAATTAATAAAACTTTAATATCATCACTTACATCTTCATTGACAATTATTACTGAATTGTCAAGATTCCCACCTTTAATTAGATTATTTTTAATTAAAGAACTTACTTCATCAAGAAAACTAAATGTTCTTGATGGAGAAATTTCGTTTTCAAATTTATTAATATCTTCTAATACTGCAATTTGATTTTTTAAAAATCTTTTATCATAATCTAATTTAACTTTAACAATATATTTATCAGAGGGTTCTACTATATATGTAGCATCAGTTTCATCACATTCTATAACATGTTTTTTTTTAATTACGGTGTATTTTTTACTATTGTTTTGCTCTTTTAGGCCAACTGAATTTATTAAATCAGTAAATGGTTTTGAGGAACCATCAAGTATAGGGACTTCAATATTGTTTATTTTAATTAATAAATTATCAATTTCTGATGCTGAAATTGAAGCCATTAAATGTTCAATTGTATTTACTTGTGCTTGATTTTTTTTTATATTGGTACTTCTGTTTGTTGAAACAACATTTCTGAAATCAGCTTTAATTAAAGGCTTATTTAATAAATCAACTCTTTGAAAATAAATGCCTGTGTCTTCTTTTGCTGGGCAGATAGTAATTTTAGATTCTTTTCCAGTATGTATGCCATAGCCAGTTATACTTGCTTTTTTTTTTATTGTTTTCTGTCTCATGAATTATCAAGATCTTTTTTAATTTGATCAATCTTGTCTACAATTTTTGGTAATCTCTTAAATAGAATGTATGATCTTTGAAAATCTTGTTTGTTAAATGCATAAATTCCTTGAACAGTTTGATTATCTTTAATATTTCCTCCAATACCACTATTTCCAGCTATTCTAACATTGTTGCCTATTTTAATATGACCTGTAATGGCACATTGTCCACCAATTAAGCAATTTTGTCCAATTTCAGTAGAGCCAGCAATTGCTGTAAGTCCTGCAATAGCTGTGTGCTTTCCAATTTTTACACTATGACCAATTTGTATAAGATTATCTAATTTTACACCTTCTTCAATAATTGTAGAACCTAGAGAAGCTTTGTCAATTGTTGTATTTGCTCCAATTTCAACATTTCTTTTTGTGATAACATTACCCAGGTGTTTTATTTTATTCAATTGATTTCCATTATTAGCAAATCCAAAACCATCTGAGCCAATAACTGCTCCAGAGTGAATAATGTTATTTTCACCAATAATACAGTTGTCTTTTATACAAGCATTAGAATAAATTATGGTGTTGTCTCTGATAATTACATTTGTTCCAATAATACAGTTATTATAAATTTTAACGTTTTTGCCAATAGAACAGTTTTTTCCAATTATAGAAAAATGCCCAATATGTGCATTTATTCCAATTTTAGAAGAAGAATCTATTACTGAATTTTCTGAAATTGAATTCTTTTCTATTTCTTGAACTGAAAAGAGTTCTGTTAACTTTGATAAAGCTACATATGAGTCTTTAACTAAAATTCTAGTCATATTAGTTTCTGAATTTAATTTAAGATCTTGGTTTATTACAATACATGAAGCATTAGTTGTGTATAAAAACTTTTCATATTTTGGGTTTGATATAAAACTAATGTCACCAATATTAGCATCTTCAATCTTACCAATATTGTTAATAATAGTTTCTCTATTTCCTATGACTTTACCACCTAAAATTTCTGCTATTTTTTTTACAGTGTAATTCATGAAAACAAATGTATGATGTTTATTCTATAAAATATTCTTTAGGAAAACAAAAAAAGTATTTATTTATTGTTTTACTAAACACTTTATTATCAAATTGTTCGGATGAATTAGAGAAATCTTTAATACTACCGTCTTTAAACAGAATTTTAATATTATCATCGTTAGTAGTGTATAGACTATTACTTACTTTTTCAGAAAAAATAAAAAAATCAACTTCATGTGAGGTAATTTTTTCGTTATTTATCATTATTTCTTTACATTCTTTAATTTTTGTTATATCAAAACTATTTTTTTGAATTTTAATCTTAAGTAAATCTCTGTTGAGAATTTTCTTTGACAAATTTGATAATACATAATCATTACTGCCAATCCAGTATTTTAAACATGTGAAAATTTCATAATCATCCATTTTTGAGAATTTTTCTAAAAAACTATTGTCATTTTTTAATTCTTCAAGAGTGAATTCATTTTTTAAAAAATAATCAAGTTCTGGAGATAAATATATTTTTTGTTGATTTTTTACAAGATAAACGGCTCGTTGAATCAGTTTTATCAACATAAACTCTGAAGAAAGAACAGTTTTATGAAGGTAGACTTGCCAATACATTAATCTTCTGGCAAGTAAGAATTTTTCAATAGAATATATTCCTTTTTCTTCGATTACAAGCATATCATTTTCTACATTCAACATATTAATGATTCTGTCAACTCCGATATTGCCTTCAGCAACTCCAGTAAAAAAACTATCTCTTTTTAAGTAATCTAATCTGTCAATATCAAGTTGAGAAGAGACTAATTGATTTAGAAATTTTTTATTATAATTATCAGTAAAAATTTTAATAGCTAAAGATAATTTTCCATCAAAAATTTCGTTAAATCTATGTAAATAAAGAAGAGTTATTTCTTCATGACTTATATTTTTGATTAATGTTCTTTCAAGTGCATGCGAAAATGGTGAATGCCCTATATCATGTAGTAATATTGCTATTTTAACTGCCGTTTTCTCATCAGATGTAATTTTTTGACCCTTTTTTTCAAGAATATCTAGTGCTTTTTTCATCAAGTGTAAGCAGCCAAGAGCATGCTGAAATCTAGAATGTTCTGCTCCAGGGTATACTAAATAGGAAAGTCCAAGTTGAGATATTCTTCTTAATCTTTGAAAATAATTATGATTAATAAGATCATTTATTATACCTTTATCTATCTCAATAAATCCGTAAATTGGGTCATTAATTATTTTTGCTCTTTTATTAGAATGCATAATCTAAAATAGATGTTTTTTTTTAATTTTCGTATAAAATATTTTAAAGATGAATAATATACTTTGGGTAGATGATGAAATAGAATTACTAAAACCACATGTAATTTATTTACAGTCAAAAGGATATAATTTAACTACCGCCAAAAGTGGTGATGAAGCTCTTGAAATCATTGAAAATAATTCATTTAATCTTATTTTTTTAGATGAGAATATGCCTGGTTTATCTGGGCTTGAAACTTTATATATAATTAAAGATAAGTTTAATAATATTCCAGTTGTTATGATTACCAAAAGTGAAGAAGAAAGTATAATGGAGGAAGCTATTGGGTCTAAAATATCTGATTATTTAATTAAACCTGTCAATCCTAGTCAAATACTTTTATCTATAAAAAAGAATTTAGATTCATCAAGATTAGTAGATGAAAAGATTGCTAGAGGTTATCAGCAAGAATTTAGAAATATTTCTCTACAACTATCTTCTAATTTGTCATTTGAAGAGTGGTGTGATGTGTATAAAAGAATAATTTTTTGGGAGTTAGAACTTGAGAAATCAAATGATAATAGCATTGATGAAATTATTTCAATGCAAAAAACAGAGGCTAATTCTCAATTTTTCAGATTTATATCTAAAAATTATGAAAACTGGATTAATGAAAATAATTCCCCTTTATTATCTCATAATTTATTGAAAAAAAAAGTTTTTCCTTATTTAAGTAATGAAAAACCTGTTTACTTATTATTAATAGATAACTTAAGATATGATCAGTGGAAAGTTATTGAAGGTAAGGTATTAGAAAAATTTAAAATCATCGATGATGATATGTATATGAGTATATTGCCTACTTCTACACAATACTCCAGGAACTCTATTTTTTCAGGTTTAAAACCGTCAGAAATTGCAAATAAATATCCGGATAAATGGCTAAATGATGAGGATGAAGGCGGAAAAAATATGTTTGAAGAAGATTTTTTAATTGATAATTTAAGTAGATGTAATTTGAATCAATTTAAATCTACCTACACTAAGATCACAAATATTGATTTTGGAAGAAAGGTTATTAATAAAATTGAAAATATGAAACATAATGCTTTAAATGTTATAGTTTATAATTTTGTTGATATGCTTTCACATGCAAGAACAGAGATGAAAGTAATAAAGGAATTAGCAGATGATGACTCTGCTTATAGATCGCTAACATCTTCTTGGTTTGAGCATTCACCACTTTATGATATTATCTCTAAAATTGCAGAACAGGGGTCTAAAATTGTCATAACAACTGATCATGGTACAATAAATGTAAATAAACCATCAAAAGTGATAGGGGATAAGCGAGTAAATCCAAATTTAAGATACAAACAAGGTAAAAATTTAAATTATAATTCAAATGAGGTATTTGAAGTAATGATCCTTTAAAATTTTTCTTGCCCAAACAAAATATAAGTAGTAAGTATATCTTTGCAAAAGAAGATTTGTATTTTGTATATCAGAATAACTATAATAAATACGTTAATTTTATAAAAATACTTATCAACACGGTGGAGTTTCTTTAGAGGAGATGTTGCTTCCCGTAATTGTTATGGAACCAAAATAATGAGTTTAAAATTTATTATAAAACAAGAAGAAGAATTGTGTGCTGTTGCAAAAATGATTCTTGAGAAATATAATTCAAAGGTTTTTCTTTTTTATGGTGAAATGGGGGTAGGCAAAACATCATTTATTAAAAAGTTTTGTAAAGAGTTAGGGGTTTCTGATGTTGTCTCTAGCCCAACTTTTTCTATTGTAAATCAGTACTCAAATGTAAATGATGACATAATATATCATTTTGATTTTTATAGAACTGAAAAACAAGATGAGGTATTTGATATAGGATATGAAGAGTATTTTTTTAGTTCTTCTTATTGTTTTATTGAGTGGCCTGAAAAACTAGAAGATTTGCTTCCAACTAATTATCTTAAAATTAATATGAAATTAGATGATAATAATAGGATAATCAATATTAAAGAATACAATTAAAAATGATAAAAAGAATTGTTTTATTTGGTTTTGGTGCTTTGATTAGTATTTTTTTTCTTTCCCTAGGACCTGAAAACAGATTGAAAAATACATTCTATGCTTATATTGATTATTTTAATATTAATAAAAGAGTAATTTATCATTTAAAAAAGGATCAACCTTTTTTTTCAACAACTGCAGAATGTCAATTAGTTTATTTCGATATAGATAAATCTGATGTATTATCTATTCTAGATGGAGGAGATGTTAATTTTTCAAAAAGTAATAAGGAACAAGAACCATGTCAACTTTATTTAATTGAAAATCAAATTGAAGAAGATTTTTTTGAAGTAATGTTTGAATACTGTTCAAAAACTAAAAAAGTAACGGTTATGAATATTTCATTAAATGATAGTGAAGTTTGTAAAAATTAGATTTCCCTTCTCCTTTTCTTTTCTTTAATAATATTAGATAATTCACGACTCATTTGTCCTGAAATTGATCTGTTTTCCTCAGCTCTTCTTATAAGATATGGGATAACTTCTTTGATTGGCCCATATGGAACATATTTACATACATTATAATTAGTTTTAGCTAAATTATAAGAAATGTTATCACTCATGCCAAGAAGTTGAGATGAATAAATTCTTTTATCGTTACTTTTTATGCCATTTTCTTTCATCAATCTAATTAAATATTCAGAACTTTTTATATTGTGTGTTCCTGAGCATATAGAAATTCGATCAATATTTTGTACGCAAATTTCTAAAGCTTTATTAAAATCTTTATCAGTATCTTCTTTTTTTAAATGAACAGGAATATTATAGTTGTATTTTTTTGCTCTATCAATTTCCTTTTCATGGTATGCGCCTCTAACTATTTTTAAGCCAATTTTAAATTTCTCTTTATTTCCAATATCAATAATCTTGTTTAGATAATCTACTCTATCTTTCCTATACATTTGTATAGTATTAAATATTAAAACATTTTCATGATTATATTTTTTCATAAGATTTAAGACAATTTCATCTACAGCATTTTGAATCCAACTTTCTTCAGCATCAATAAAAACAGGAGTATTTATTTCTTTTGCTTTATCACAAATTTGTTCTAGTCTTTTTAAGAATATATTATATGTGTGTTCCTCAGATTGATCTAGTAAGATGTTTTTATTTTTCTTTTCAAGAATTTCAAAATTTATAAGCCCTGTCAATTTAAAAACAACAAATGGTATATAATTTTTGTTTTCTGATTCATTTAAGATTTTAATTCCTTGATCATAAACACTTTTAAAATCACTATCATTTTGTTTTCCCTCAGCTGAATAGTCTAAAATTGATCCAATTTTGGATTTCCAAAGTTTATCAATTGTTTTTTTACTTTCTGTAATTGTTTCTCCTCCACAAAATTGTTTGAAAATAGATATTTTAACTAAATAGTTAATAGGTAGTTTAAGAGATATTGCTATTTGAAGTAAATTAGTTAAAATTTTTGATATTGTAGGATTGCTTATTGTTAAAAATAATAACCAAGCTCTATTTAAATCAGTGTTTGATTTGTCATTAAAAGCATTAATATTATTGTTTAAATCAACCATTTATTCTTTAATTTTTCTACATATCATAAGACCATCTCTAACTGAGAATAAAACATTTTCTACCCTTTTGTCATTCATAATTTTTTGATTGTACAAATCTAATTGTTTAGTTTCATTATCCATATCTGATTCTATTACTTTTCCACTCCATAAAACATTATCAGCTATGATTATTCCATTGATATCTATTTTATTAATTATGAGATCAAAATAATTCGAATAATTTTCTTTATCTGCATCTATAAAGGCAAGCTGAAATTTTTTGTCAATTTTCGGAATAATATTTATTGCGCTTCCAATATGCTGTATGATATTTTTTTGGTATTTGGATTCCTTAAAATATTTTTCAGCAATTAATGCATGTTCTTCGTTTATTTCAATTGTGTGAAGTTCACCCATCTCAGAAATACCTTCTACTAAGCATAGAGCTGAGTAGCCTGTATATGTACCTATCTCTATTATGTTTTTAGGCTTTATCAAATTACTAAATAAGCTTAGGACCCTTCCTTGAACATGTCCAGATAACATTCTAGGCATTAAAACTTTTGCCCAAGTTTCCCTATTTAATTTTGAAAGTAATTTTGATTCTTGAGTTGTTTTTAATTGAATATATTCTTCAATTTTTTTGTCTAAAAATTCCATGATAAAAAAAAAGCCACTCAAACAAGTGGCTTAATTGTAAATTAATAATTAAATTATTTATTACTTTTTTGAAGTCTTGCTAATCTAGCATTTCCTTGTTCAGGAGTTATTTCACCTTTTGCGATTGCTTGTCTTACTTTGGCAGCAGCATCTCTGTTTGAAGCTTTTGCTGTTTTTGAACAGCAAGAAGATTGTTTTGCTTTACTATTTGATGCATTTTGTGCTTTTGAATCACAAGATGTTTTTTGTGCTTTTGAATCACAAGATGTTTTTTGTGCTTTTGAATCACAAGATGTTTTTTGTGCTGATTTATTATTTTTAGACTTACAACAGCTTTCAGATTTAGTCTTCTTTGAAGAGAAACTAAATCCTTTGTTTGATTTTGTACATTCTTTTTCTTTTTTATCTACACATTCAGACTCTGTAGTTTTTTTAACATTAGTTGCAGTTGTTTGAGCATTAATTGATAAAGAAATAAAAAATGCTAGAGTAAAAGCAATAATAGTTGATGTTGATTTTTTCATAATATCTTTGTTTTGTTCAATACAAATATATCAAATTTTATTTAAAATTAATATGTGCCTATAATGCTTATACCACCAGTTACGTTATTATTAATTTTGGTGTTAATTTTAGTACCTAATGGAAGAAATAAATCAACTCTAGATCCAAATTTTATAAATCCAAGTTCATTAGTTGCAGATGCATTTTTAGATTTTTTTGAGTAGCAAACTATTCTTCTTGCTAAAAAACCTGCAATTTGTCTACATAAAATTTCAATATCACTGTTTTTTATTACAACAGTATTTCTTTCATTTTCTGTTGATGATTTTGGATTCCAAGCAAATAAGTATTTTCCAGGGTGGTATTTTACATATTCAATAATTCCAGAAATTGGATACAGATTGTTATGTACGTTCAAGGGAGACATAAATATTGATACTTGTAATCTTTTATCTTTAAAATATTCTGACTCTGTAGTTTCCTCAATTACAACAACTTTTCCATCACAAGGAGAATATATTTTTCCATTTTCAATTTTAAAATTTCTTTTTGGGATTCGAAAGAAATATGATGAAAATAGGATTAAAAACATAAATATTGGAAGCGTGAAATTTAAAAAATTTGTATTGAAATTAGAAATTATCCCAACGACTATCAATAAAAAAATTTGACCTTTAATTATACTTCTACCTTCTTTGTGAATTTTCATGCTGTTGTGATTATAATTAAACTTAAAATTGATATTGAAATTAAAAATGAATCCATTCTATCTAACATTCCCCCATGTCCTGGTATTAAATTACTAGAATCTTTTACCTGTGCTTGTCTTTTGTAGTATGATTCAATAAAATCACCTAAAGTAGCAGAAAATGGAACAAATATTGAAAAGAATAATACAGTTGTTAAATCGTCTCTGTATATTAAAAAAGCAACAATCAAAGTAAAAATTATTCCTCCAATTAATCCTTCCCATGATTTTTTTGGTGAAATTGATGGCATAATTTTTGTTTTTCCAAACTTAACTCCAGTAATATATGCAAATGTGTCAAAAGTCCATGTTAATACAAATAAATAAAGAATTGGATTAGGAATCCAATTAATATCATTATATATTTTAACTGATAATTTCTGCCAAATTAAAATTTGAACTAAAGTAAATGGAATGACAATGTAGCTTAAAGCAATAAATTTTGTTTTATTTCTTCTTAATAACCACATTTCATAAAAGCATATAAAACCAATGATTGCAAATAAAATAGAGCAAGATATTGAAGAGTAATAAGTTGCAAACCAAATTGCTGAAATGAAAATTATTCCAAATAACAATCTGTTTTTCTGTTCTTTGGTTATCATTTTGAAATGATTTCTTTTGCTTTTTTCATATCTTTTTCTTTGATGTAGATGTTAACTGAACCAAAATGATATGAGGAATCTTTTTGATTCATTGAAATAGCATCTATACTATTAGATAATAACATTTGTTTAATTACTTCTGCTTGGAAGACATCTGAAGTTGAATAGACTATGACCCATTCATTTTTCATTACTTAAATATTTAGGATTTCTTTTTAGATGATTGTTCTAAATCTTCAAGTTTTTCTTCATCGTAGGATTTCCATTTTCTAGCTCCAAATATTGAAATTAGGTTGTCTTTAAAAATAACTTCATTTTTTAAAAGTGAATTTGCTAATTCTTCTACTTTCTTTTTATTGTCTTTTAAAACTTTCAACGCTCTGTTGTATTGTTCTTCAATTAATGAACTCACTTCAGAATCAATTAATTTTGCTCTTTCTTCAGAATAAGGCTTTGTGAAACCTGAATTCTGTCCACTTGAATCATAATATGAGATATTTCCTAATTTAGGACTTAAACCATAAATACTAACCATTGCATATGCTTGTTTTGTTACCTTTTCAAGATCAGATAAAGCTCCAGTTGAGACCTTGTCAAAAAATAAGCTTTCTGCCGCTCTCCCACCAAGTGCAGCACACATTTCATCTTTCATTTGTTCAGTTGTAGTTAATTGTCTTTCCTCTGGGAGATACCATGCTGCACCAAGGGATCTTCCTCTTGGCACAATAGTAACTTTTACTAAAGGAGACGCATGTTCAAGCATCCAACTAACTGTTGCATGACCTGCTTCGTGAAAGGCAATTGTTTTCTTTTCATTTGGAGAAATGATTTTAGACTTTTTTTCTAACCCACCAACAATTCTATCAACTGCATCTAAAAAGTCTTGTTTTCCAACAGTTTTTTTTGAAGTTCTAGCTGCAATTAATGCAGCTTCATTACAAACGTTCGCTATATCAGCACCTGAGAATCCTGGTGTCTGCCTTGCTAAAAAATTAACGTCGATACTTTTTGCTAATCTTATTGGTTTTAAATGTACTTTAAAAATTTCCTTCCTTTCTACTAAATCAGGTAAGTCAACATATATTTGTCTATCAAACCTTCCGGCCCTAGTTAAAGCTTTGTCTAAAATATCAGCTCTATTTGTTGCAGCCATTACAATAACACCAGTATTTGTTCCAAAACCATCCATTTCAGTCAAAAGTTGATTTAATGTATTTTCTCTTTCATCATTGCTTCCAGTCATTGCATTTTTGCCCCTAGCTCTACCAATTGCATCAATTTCATCAATAAATATTATTGAGGGTGCTTTTTCCTTTGCTTGTTTAAACAAGTCTCTTACTCTTGAAGCTCCAACTCCAACAAACATTTCAACAAAATCTGAACCTGATAATGAAAAGAAAGGAACTTTTGCTTCCCCAGCTACAGCTTTTGCAAGTAATGTTTTTCCAGTACCAGGTGGTCCAATTAACATAGCACCTCTAGGGATTTTACCTCCAAGCTTAGTGTATTTTTCAGGTTTTTTCAAGAAATCAACTATTTCACTGATTTCTTCTTTTGCACCTTCAAGTCCTGCAACATCTTTAAAGGTTACTTTAATATTTGCTTTATCAACTAGTTTTCCTTTGGTTTTGCCAATACTAAAAATTTGACCACCACCAGCGCCGCCACCACTCATTCTTCTCATAATAAAAATCCAAACTCCAATAAAGAATACTAAAGGAAGTATCCAGCCAAGAATATCTCCAAACACATCTTTCTTGGTCTCATAAGTAGGAGATATTTGATCTTCATAATCAAAATTCTTTTGAGCTTCTTTAAGGTCACTGTTAAATGTTTCTACTGATCCAATTTCAAAAAAGTAATGAGGTCCTAGATTTACTGAATTCCCAAAAGGTTGTTTGTAAACATCTTTAAATTGATCCTCTGATAAATTTTCTTTTTTTATAAAAATGAAAACTTTTTCTTTATTTACAATAGTAATTCTATCAACTTTTTGTTGTTGTAGCATTCTATTGTTAAATTCTTTGAAATTAGTTTTTTTCGTTAAGTCGGTACCAAAAAATTGTAATCCTATAAAAAATATGAAGATAATAGCATAAATCCAATAGATGTTAAACTTTATCATTTTTGGATTTCTCTTTGGTATTTTATTAAATTTTTTCCCTTTCATTTAGTTTTTTAATTGTGAGAGGTTTTTTTAGCATCGCCCCATAATTCTTCTAAGTTATAAAAGCTTCTTGTTTCTTCTTGAAATATGTGTAGTATTATATCTGAATAGTCCATTAGTATCCAATCTGCCTTGTTATCTTGTTCAACATGCCAAGGTTTTTGTTTAGTCATTTTTTGAACTTTCTTTCTGACATTTTCTTCAATAGCTTTAACGTGTGTGCTTGATGTTCCAGAACAAATTACAAAGAAATCACAAATACTATTTTCAATCTTACCAAAGTTTAATGAAATTAAATCATTTCCTTTAATTGATTGAATACTTTCAATAATTGCATTTAAAAGTATGTTGTTTTTAGAACTAACTTTTGGCATTTATATTGTTAATTTTACAATTGCAAAATTACACATTTCTATTCACTATACTAACACATGATATCTAGTTTTTTTTCTAAGAATTTTATTAAATTAAATGAAGTCGACTCGACAAATAATTTTTTATTGAAATTAAATAAAACAAAAGAATTTTCAGAAACAATAGTTGTAACTGCTGATTATCAAACTAATGGAAAAGGTAGAAGAGGGAAATCATGGGAAAGTAAATATGGAAAAAATTTATTAGTCAGTATTTTGATTAATCATGATTTAAATATTGAAGATCAGTTTAAGTTTAGTGCTTTAATATCATTGTCTTTAAGAGAATTGATTTCATTTTATCTTGATGAGGAAGTATTTGTCAAATGGCCTAATGATATTATTGTTGATAATAGAAAAATTGCAGGTTGTATTATTGAAAATATTGTTGTAGAACAAAAAATTAAAACTTTTGTTATTGGTATAGGTATTAATATAAATCAATTGAAATTTAAAAAATATGTTCCTGAAGCAACATCTCTTGCAAAAATCAAAAATTGTGAATTTGATATAAATCAAATTAAAAATAAACTATTACAATTAATAGAAGAATTTTATCTAAAAATTGATGATGATATTGTTAAAGTTTATAATAAATATCTATTTAAGAAGAATAAATCTTTTGATTTTATGATAAATGAAAAGAAAGATGAAGGGGTAATTGTTTCAGTAAATAATCAAGGAGAGCTATTAATCAGAAAAAACAAGAAAGTCAAAAAGGTAAAAGTAAATCAGATTAAGTATTTGTTCTAGATATTTTTTATAATTTGAGTGAACTTTTCTAAGAAAATATTAATAGGTTTTTGCACCAACATTTTCATCATAAAGTTTAATTCCATATCTATTTCAATTACTACATCAGTTGTATTGTCTCCATTTTTTTCAATATAACAAAACATATGAAAAGGGATTTGACTTTCATTTGATTCAAATTTAATTTTTTCGTAGGCATGCTTTTCAGTAATCTGTAGAGACATTTTTGGTAATTGCTCTATTTTGAATGAGCAGTTTTCAACACTAGACTCAAATTCTTCTACTTCTTTTGGAAGATAATCTTTTAAATTATTAAGATTTGTAAATTTTTCAAACAAATCTTTATAATTGAGATTGGCAGTAACTTTTTCGCTTTTGAATTTGGTTGACATAATAAGTTTTTTTGCAAACTTACTAAATAAATCAATAAGTATAATTTTTTATCAAAAAAATTATGCAAATGTTAGTTTGGCCAACTTTTAGGTTTTTTTCTCCAATCTTTTAAAATTGCTAAATCTTTTTGATCAATATAATTAGATTTAAGTGCTTCTTCAATTAATG
This sequence comes from Flavobacteriales bacterium, assembly GCA_045561575.1. Taxonomy (GTDB): domain Bacteria; phylum Bacteroidota; class Bacteroidia; order Flavobacteriales; family BACL11. Next base: position 40,048 of record JBJKXM010000004.1, on the reverse strand, counting down.
ATTCGTAATCACAAAGAGATGTTTTTTCACATTTACTTTTTTTAAAGTTTTGATTTGCCTCTTCAAAACCATAAGTGAATATTGAAATTAATCCTTTGACATTTAATTCTTTTTCTCTTAAGGCATCAACTGCTGCCAAGCTACTTTTACCGCTACTAATTAAATCTTCTATAACAACTACAGATTGTCCAGAATCATAGTATCCTTCAATTAAATTCTGTTTTCCATGTTCTTTGTTTGATGACCTTACGTATATAAAAGGGTAGTCCTAATTCTTCAGCAATTAGACACCCAATAGCAATTCCTCCAGTTGCCACTCCTGCTATAACATTAACATGTGGGTATTTCTCCTTAATTATCTCACATATTTTTATTCTAATATGTGTTCTGATATTAGGAAAAGAAAGTGTTTTTCTGTTATCGCAGTATATTGGAGAATTCCATCCAGATGCCCACTTAAAAGGATTGTTGGGTTGTAAAATAATTGCTTTAATTTGCAATAAATGATGAGCTATCTGTTTTGCTTCTTCTTTATAATTAACCATGCCGCAAAAATATAAAGTTTTCATTAACAATTCACCTAAAATAATTAATGATAATTGGGAGAGATTTTCTAGTAATTATAAAATCATTTATGCATCTGGTGGTGTTGTAATTAATTCTAATAATGAAGTATTAATGATTTATAGAAATGGTATGTGGGATTTGCCAAAAGGAAAGAGAGAAGTAGGTGAATCAGATAAAAAATGTGCTTTAAGAGAAGTTGTTGAAGAATGTGGTCTTACAAATCTTTCTTTAAATAGTTTTTTAAAAAAAACTTATCATACCTATGAATTAAATGGAGAGTCAATATTAAAAATCACTTCATGGTTTTTAATGCATTCAGATTTTAAAGGAATATTTATTCCACAAACATCTGAAGGGATAATAGATGTTAAATGGGTTAATAAAAACAATTTAGATGAGTATGCAAAAAATACATTCGGAAATATAGCTGAAATTTTATTGGAGTTATAATCAATATATATTTACTAAATGAAAAAAATAAATTCAAACATTAAATCTGCTCACACATTAGATGGGGAGTTTTATTGCTCTGTTAAAGTTTTTAAATTAGTAAAAGAAAAGATATTTGAAACTAGCTGGCAATTTGTTTGTTCACAAGAAGAAATAAGTGAGTCAGATACTGTTTTGCCATTTTATTTTCTTGAGAATTTTATTGCTGAGCCACTTATGTTATTAAATAACAACAATAGAATTTCTTGTCTTTCTAATGTATGTACGCATAGAGGTAATATTTTAGTTGAAGAAAAAACAAAAATTAAAAATAAAATAGTTTGTAATTATCATGGTAAAACATTTGATAAAGAAGGAGAGTTATGTTTTATGCCAGAAACTGATGGTATGAAAAATTTTCCGTGTAAAAACGATAATTTAACTAAAGTAAAAACCTCTAATTTTTTTCAATTTATTTTTGTTTCTCTTGACCCAATACTACCTCTTAATGATATTTTAAAAGAAATGACAGATAGGATTTCTTGGCTGCCATTTCATAACTTAAAGTTAAGAAAAGACCTCTCCAAATCATATGAAAATTGATGCAAATTGGGCTCTTTATTGTGATAATTATTTAGAAGGTTTTCATATTCCATTTATACATAAAGATTTAAATGCTACTTTAGATTATAAAAAGTACGATGTTGAAATCTTTAAATATTCTAATTTACAAATAGGATACGCTGAAAAAAATGAAATTTGTTTTAATATTCCAAGCTCATGTCAAGATCATGGTGAAAAAATTGCAGCTTATTATTTTTGGATTTTTCCAAATATGATGTTTAATTTTTATCCATGGGGATTATCAATTAACATAGTTAAACCTCTAGCTATAAAAAAGACCAAGATTGACTTTTTGTCTTTTGTGTGGGATGATAGTAAGCTTAATCTTGGGGCAGGAGCGGATTTAGATAAAGTTGAACTTGAGGATGAGGAAATTGTTCAACGAGTTCAAAAAGGAGTTGGTTCAAGATTTTATAAAAACGGGAGATTTTCTCCCAAAATGGAAAAGGGAGTTCATCATTTTCATTCTTTGATTAGTGAATTTCTGTTTAAATAATTATTATATATTTGCTTAAAATGCAATATTCCTTTTTCTCATCTGAATTAGCAATATAGTTAATTATTTAACGTTAAACATAAAAAAACCACTTATGTCAAGAGGTAGACCAGCAACAAGAGATAAAGGATTAAGAAATGGTTTCTATATAGAGCTAAGAGATAAGCCATCTTCTAAACCAGTTCGAATTATGAGAGAATCTCATGAACAAGCAATGCTTGCTTTAACTCAGTTTCAAAATAAAATTGTAAAATATTTAGGCGAAGTAAAAGATAATTACTGGATGGATGGAGATAATAAAGGTAAAAAGGTAGTTTAATTAACTATGCCTAACTTAAAGTTTATTTGGGAATTTTTCGGTCCAGACTCTTCTAAGCTATCTCATCATCATTATTTACATTTAAAAGAATTTTTACAAAAAGAAAATATATCTCACAGTGCTATTGGGACAACTTGTGAAACAGAGAATTTTTCATATAGCTATGTTGTACTAGATGATTCTTTTTTAGAATTGATCAAAAATTCTTTAAAACCTCATAAGGCTTTCAGAGAATAGTTTATTTATAATTAATATAAACTTACTATGCAAAGCATAGAAATTTATCAATTAATATTTATTTTTGTTCAACAATAAAAAATAGATAAATTGGGTCAGTATCAGAATAACCGTAACATTTTTTTTATAAAGCTCCGAGATTGGAATTTAAAGTTTTATAATAAATTTATGTCTAACCCTCCTTACTTAGATGTAGACAAAGTTTTTCCTGAACATAAACTATTTGAAGAAAATTGGACGTTAATAAGAGATGAAATAAATCTAATATTAAAAAAAACTAATTCTTTACCTAAATTTTCATGATGTTGATGATGGTCAAGAATTTATTTCTGCTAATGATGGAATAGCATGGAATATGTTTTTAGTTAAAACATATGGTTTTTGGAATAAACATAATATCAAACTGTGTCCAAATATTGTTAAACTTTTTAAACCATTTAAAAATGTAACTAGTATATCTATTTCTTTTTTAAGTCCAGGTAAACATATTCCACCGCATAATGGTCCTTACAAAGGAATTTATAGGTATCAATTGCCAATATCTGTTCCAAAAAAAGGTAATTGTCAGCTTTTTGTTGATAATATACCTTACACTTGGACTGAAGGTAAAAGTGTTATGTTTGATGATACTTATGTTCATGAGGTTAAAAATGAAACTAATGAAACCAGAATAGCTGTTTTATTAGATATAAAAAGAAACGATTTCCCTTTTTTCTTGAAAATTTATGATTTTTTATTTTACAAGATTATTCAATTGCTTGTTGTTCTTAATAGAACAATGTCGAAATCTGCGGTTAATTAGTATATAATTTAACTTTTCCTTTTTGTAAATTTGCAATTCTTTTTTCAAAAGGACATACATTGCATAAATTATGATTACAAGATTGATTTTTTTTATTGGTTTTTTTCTGGTTCTTGATATATATTTATTCTCTTCAATATCACCTGTTTTTAGTAAAGGTAGTATAGGTAATAAGCTATTTAATATTATTTATTGGTTAATTTCATTTATTATTTATTCAATCATTTTTTATGTATTTATAAACTTTGACAAAAGAACTCCATCTGTTCATTTTAATAATGAAATTTTGATAAGTAGTTTGATGACTATTGTGTTTTTTTCAAAATTTTTCGCTCTTTTTCCTATTATTTTAGATGATATAATTAGGGTCTTTAGATTTTTTGGAAATTTTTTTATTGATGATCCTAATAGAAGTTCATACTTTAATATTAGTAGATTAAAGTTTTTAAAAAACACCTCTTTGTTTATTGGTTCAACTGTTATCTTTTCAATGCTTGGAGGAATTATTTTTGGTAGATATAATTTTAAAACAAAGCACGTTAAATTAAAGCTTAAAAATTGGGCTTTTAAACTGCAAGGGTTTAAAATTGTGCATATTTCTGATTTACATTTAGGTTCATTTAATTCTATAGAAAAATTAGAAGAAGTTGTTGATCTAATAAATAATGAAAATGCTGATTTGGTAGTTTTTACAGGTGATTTAGTGAATAATTTTCATAATGAAGCATTACCATATGTTAAAACTCTAAGTAAAATAAAATCAAAATATGGAAATTTTTCTGTTTTAGGTAATCATGACTATTGTGATTATGTTGGATGGAAAAGGAATTCTAAAAAATGGAAAGAAAATTTTTCTAAAATGCTACAGTTACATAAAGATATTGGATTCGATTTGTTACTCAACGAATCTAGAGAAATATTAATCGATAATCAAAAATTTAACTTAGTCGGTGTTGAAAATTGGGGAGCTGGAAACTTTAATAAAGATGGTGATTTAGATAAAGCTATGTCTTTTGTAGATGATAATTTTCCAACTATATTACTTTCTCACGATCCATCACATTGGATAGAACAAGTTATTAATTATAAAAAAAGAATTGATTTACAACTAGCAGGACATACACATGGCCTCCAATTTGGCATAGATATAGCAGGAATTAAATGGAGTCCTGTTAAATGGCGATATAAGCAATGGTCAGGTCTCTATAATAAATTAGATAAATATATTTATGTAAATACAGGTGTTGGTCATTTAGCTTATGCAGGTAGAATTGGAATTATGCCTGAAATTACCGTTTTAAATATTTCATAATGAGTATAAAGGTCTATAATGATTTTTCTACTTTAGATAAGAATACTTGGGTAAAATATTTCAAACAAGATAATTTATTTATCAATTATAATTTTTTAAATTTTTTTTCTAAATACCATAATCAAATTGATCATATCTTTATCTGTGAGGGAAGAAATAGGTTTTATGGAAATATTTTTAATATTAGAGTAAAAGGTTTAGTAAATTTCTCTAAAAATATTTTTTTTATTACTTTTTTAAGATTATTCAGGTTTAATTTTTTCTTTTTATCAAATTCATTCTTAACTAATGTAAAATCTTTTGATTTAAATGATAATTTTAGTTTAAATGAAATTATTTCAAAAGTAGAAGAATATAAAGTTTCAGATTTTATAGTCGTTGCTGATTTGTTATTTGAAAATGATAAAAATAAAGATAAAACTAATGAATACATTAAGATTGAAATAGAGGAGGAGATGTATTTGCCAATTTCATCAAACTGGAATTGTTTTGATGATTATTCAAATGCATTATCAACTAAATATCGTAAAAGAATTAATTCAATATTTAGAAAAAGTCATGATATATTAATAAGGGAGCTAACTGTTTCAGATTTGGAGATGTATAAAGAAGATCTTCAAGCTTTATTTAATAATGTTATTTCAAAAGAAATTTTTCAAGGAACTAGATTTAATACTAATATTTTTAACGATCTTTTATTAAAATTTCCAACATTTAAAGTTTATGGTTATTTTTTTGAAAGTAAGCTTGTTTCTTTTTCGTCTGAGTTTTCTCATTTAGATGATCATTATTCATATTTTGTTGGATTAGATTATAGTTTAAACAAAAAATTTGCCCTTTATGAGAGAATTCTATGTGAAGCTATAAAAAATACTATTCTAAAGAAAAAGAAGAATTTAATTTTTGGTAGAACAGCAAATGAATTTAAAAGTAATTTTGGGGCAATTCCCAAAAAGTCACATATTTATCTAAAAATAAACAATAAATTGATGAGCTTTTTTCTAGCACCTTTTTTAAAAAAACTAAAGCCTAAAAGTTGGATTCAAAGATTCCCTTTTAAGAAAGGAAATTAATAGCTAAGAAGAATATTTTCAACTTCAATTAATTTAGACCATTGTTTTGCATTTGCTTTTCCTTTTATTGGTCCTAAGTACAATTGATATACTTTTTCTGTTGAATTTGAATTGTCGGGAAGATAAAAGTGACTAACAGGAAATTCTACGAACTTATTGCTAAATATTTCTTTTTCCTTTAGTGTTTCTTCTTCTGTTTGATACTTTCCAAAGATTATTATGTGTTCATCTTGATTAAAACCAAAACTATATTTTAATATTTTTTCTTTTGCAGGAACATTAACTTCTACTTCAACATTTTCTTTATCTTTATTTATAGATGATTTAGCATCAATTATATCTGAATCCATAATAAATTTCAAGACAAAAAATGCAATAACTACAATACTAATTCTTAACAAATAAGTTTTGATTTTTTTTGATGATTTATTTGGAGATGAACTATTTACTGGAGCTTCATGAATGATATTTTCTTCAATTTTTTCTTTTTTAGGAAAAACATCTTTATCATTTATTTCGGCTAATCTTTTGTTTACAATTTCTAGCCTTTCCTCATTTTTTGTTTTACTCATCTTAAATTTTTTGTAAATATATTATATAAAAAACTAATTTTCTAGACAGATTGTAAAAACTTCTTTCAAATTATAACCTGCTTTTTGTAATTGTTGAGGTAAAATACTTTTTTCAGACAATCCTGGAATTGTATTTATTTCTATTACAAAAGGTTGGCAGTTAGAGATTATATAATCAATTCTACAAAGTCCTCTTAAGTTCATGTCTTTATATATGTTTTTTGTGTTGTTTTGTATCAGATTTGATTCCAAATTACTAATTCTAGCTGGTGTGATTTCTTGAGATTTATTATTGTATTTTGCATCATAATCAAATATTTCATTTTCGCTAACAATTTCAGTTATAGGCAATACAATAATTTCATTTTTGATTTTAAATACTCCACAACTAACTTCAGTACCATTAATATATTCTTCAACAATTACTTCATTGTCATGAGAGAAGGCCATACTTAGTGCATTTTCAATTTCTTTATCTTTTTTTACTAAACTTATTCCATTACTAGAACCTGCTTGGTTTGGTTTAACTATAAAAGGAAATTTAAATTTATTAATTATGTTATCTATTTGATAGTTGTCCTTTTCAAGGATTATTGAATTCGCTATATTATATTCTAATTCTTTTAAAACTTTATTACATGCATATTTATTAAATGTCAATCTTGATACTTCTGAGCTACAACAAGTAAAGTTTATATTGTTTTTTTCAAATAAGATTTGAAGATCTCCATTTTCTGCTGGAGGTCCATGCAACGCCATAAAAACATCTTTAAACTGTACTTCTTTGTTTTCTATTGTAATTTTAAGATTTTTATTAATTGTAAAGAATTCATTATCGATCTTAATTTTCCAATTATTGTCTTTTATTTCAATTAAAAAAGGATTGTATTTTGTTCTGTCTAGATTTTTTAAAACTGTTTCAGCACTTAAGAGTGAAATATCGTATTCAGCTGAATCTCCTCCTGTTATTATTGCAATATTTTTCATATAGTTATAACAAATATATATGTTTTTATTGTTTACATTAAAATTAATTATAATAGTATTTTTGTAATTACTTTTGTTTTGATAATAATGGAAAATTCAGAAAATTATAATATTGAAGATGAAATTCATAATAATGAATCTCAGGACTCAAAAAATGAGTTTAAATCATCATTTTCTTTTTTTAAGGATAAATCTATTTTAAAAAACTTTGTTATTGCATCTATTACCTTACCATTATTGTTTTTCCTTTATCTTAAATTTCTTGATATTTATACTTTACATGATAGATATATTTCTGTTCCTGATTATTATGGATTTAATTTAAATCAATTAGATTCTATTTCTGAAGCAAATAATTTAAGATATGTTATCATTGATTCTATTTCAGATTTAAATCAACCAAAAGGAATTGTTATTAATCAAGAACCTAAAGCAAATAGTAAAGTAAAAAAGAAGAGAAGGATATATCTCACTGTTACAGAAACAAACACAAGCATAGTGAATTTTCCTGATGTTTATGATTTAACTTTAAGACAAGCTTTAAGAAAAATAGAAATTGTAGGATTAATAGTTGGGAAATTAGAATATAAATCTGATATCGCCACTAATAAAATTTTAGACTTTAATGTTAATGGTATTAGTATTGTTGCTGGTCAAGAAATTCTTAAAGGAACTATTGTGAATCTAGTTGTTGGAAGAGGTTTAAGTGATGAGTATGTAGTTGTCCCTGATTTGATTGGTTTAAACAGAGTGGCAGCACATATTGTTCTTAAAACCTCGTCTTTAAACATAGGAACTGAATTTTATGATGAATCTTGTGCAGATACAGCAAATGCTGTAATTTATAAGCAAACACCTCCCTATGATAGTCAAAATCAATTAAAACTTGGATCTACCATTGATATTTTCTTCAAAAATCCTGAAAATAAAAATCAATAATGAAATATTTTCTTATTCTAATTTTTATTTGCTCAACTGCTTTTGCTCAAGAATACATAACTCCTCTTTTATCAAATCCTAGAAATGATAAAAATCTTTTTTTAAAAAACAAATCTTCTATCTTACTTCCGTTCTTTGATGATTTTTCTTTATATGATAGAAGTTCAACTAATTGGATTGGTAAGAGTACATATATAAATTCTAATTACCCATTAAACCCTCCAACTTTAGGTGTGGTTACTTTTGATGGTCTCGATTCTAGTGGATATGCATACGATATTAATATGACCAATAATAGCGGCTTAGCTGATGAACTTTTGTCTCAAGAAATAGATCTAAGCAGTTCTGATACTGCCTTTTTACTTTTTTACTATCAACCTCAAGGATATGGAGATAATCCACAAGTTGAAGATTCTTTAGTTCTTGAGTTTTTATCTGATTCTTCAGGAGTAAAATCTTGGAATAGAGTATGGTCTGTTTCAGGAAATTCTTTACATGAATTTAAAAAAGTTGTTTTGTTAATTTATGATCCAGTTTTTTTACACAATTCATTTCAATTCAGGTTTAAAAATTACGCCACACTTTCTGGTAATTTTGATCATTGGCATTTAGACTACATCAAATTAGACAACTTTTTTATACCTTCTGATACATCTAATTTGAATGATGTTTCTTTTGTTTATGAGGCTCCTTCGTTTTTAAAGCGATATAATGAAATGCCATGGACTCATTTTAGGGATAATATTAATGATGAAATTAATGATACCTTAAATATTTTACTTAGAAATAATCAAGCAAGCATTAACGTAGATTACCAATACAATGTCTATGAAAATAGCTTAATTATTGATCATTATCCTTCTCTCGGTATTAGTAGAAATATTACTGTTTTTGATTATGATTCAGTTGGAAATTTTGTTTTTGAAAATCCGCCAATTTCAATAAATAATAATGTGTTTCCATCAAATAATCAAGATAGTTGTGAATTTGTTATAGAACATATTATTGGAACAGGTTCTAACGATTATAAGGGAAACGATACACTGATAAGAGAACAGAAATTTTACTCTCATTTTTCTTATGATGATGGTTCAGTTGAATCTGCATATGGCATAAATGTTGTTGGTGCTATGGGTGCATATCAGTTTAAATTAAATAGGCCAGATACATTAAGAGCTGTTCAGATTTACTTTCCTCAAATGTTAGATTCTGTTAATCAAATAAGTTTTTTACTTACGATATGGGATGATAATAATGGAGTCCCAGGAAATATTTTATACCAAAAATCTGAATATCCTAAACATACTTCAAATAATAATTTTCATTTTTATTACTTAGATTCATTATTTCAATTAACTAATGTGTTTTACGTTGGGTGGCAGCAAAACACCAACGATATGCTAAATATTGGTCTTGATAGAAACAATTCTGCAAATCAATATATGTTTTATAATGTTGGAGGAAGTTGGGGTAATTCTCAATATAATGGATCATGGATGATAAGACCAATTGTTTCATCTAAAGCAATCTCATTAAATACTCAATATTTTAATAATAATATCTTAGTATATCCTAACCCTTCAAACGATTATATAATTGTAGAATCCTCTACTGTTTTTGATAGAATTTCTCTGTTTGATATTGCAGGAAAACAAGTTTATTTCAAAGATATTTTTTCTAATTCTTCAAAAATTAACCTTTCACATTTAAACAAAGGAATATACATTTTGAGAATTAAATATGAAGATGAGATAATTAGTAAAAAGATAATAATTAAATAAGATGTCAGTAGAAAATCATTCTGATTTATTTGAACATTATGATTTTACTGCTAGCAGTGGTCAAACTCCATTGAGAGTTGATAAATTTTTAATGAATTTTATTGAAAATGCTTCTAGAAATAAAATTCAAAAAGCAGCTCAAAGTGGTAATATTTTAGTTAATAATCAATCAGTAAAATCAAGTCATAAAGTAAAGGCTGGCGATAAAGTTAGTGTTGTCTATTCCTATCCCAAACAAACAAATGAATTAATACCTCAAAATATTCCAATAAATATTCAGTATGAAGATAAAGATCTACTTATTGTAAATAAAGAAGCTGGCATGGTAGTTCATCCTGGTTTTGGGAATTACGATGGTACTCTAGTTAATGCTTTGGCATATCATTTTGATAATTTGCCAAATAAAAGTGATGAAAATAGACCAGGACTTGTTCATCGAATCGATAAAAACACATCTGGAATTTTGGTAGTTGCAAAAAATGATGAAAGTATGCTAAAGCTCTCTAAAAAATTTGAGCAAAGAGATCTTGATAGACTTTATGTTGCATTAGTTTGGGGAGATGTGAAAGAAGATAGTGGTACTATTAATGGTCATATTGGTAGAAGTTTAAAAAACAGAAAAATTATGTCTGTTTTTCCAGATGGTGAATATGGAAAACATGCAATAACAAATTATAAAGTGATTGAAAGGTTTGGTTATGTTACCATGGTTGAATGTAAATTAGAAACAGGAAGAACTCATCAAATTAGAGCACATTTTAAGTATTTAGGACATCCACTTTTTAATGATGCAGAATATGGGGGAGATGCTATTTTAAAAGGAACTACTTTTTCAAAATATAAACAGTATGTTCAAAATTGTTTTAAAATTTGCCCTAGGCAGGCTTTACACGCAAAATCATTAGAATTTAAGCATCCCTCAACTAATAAATTAGTTTTCTTTGAGTCTGATTTGCCAGAAGATATGTCTCAATTAGTTTATAAGTGGAGAAATTATTCTAAAAATCAAAAAATATAAAACTAATTATTAATAATTATTTTATTAATTCTTCTATTTCCTGCAGAAATTAATTCAACAAGGTATGTTCCATTTTTTAGAGTAGATACATCAATATTGTTATTAAAACTTAAGTTGCTTTTTGACAATAACGTATTACCTAATATATCTGTTACTTTCAGAGTGTAAGAAGAAAAATTAGTTTCTATGGAAATTATATCTTTTGCAGGGTTTGGATATATTTTAAAATTGTTATCAATATTTTTATTTGAAACTGTACCAGTGCAATTTACAGATACATTAGAATTTTTTAAACTTGCTCTATATCCATTTAGAGTACCTGTCATTTCACTAACTTGGTCGTAAGTAAACATCCAAGTATGATTCGAGTAAGCCATAAAATTTTCATCCATATCAAGTAAGTCAGAATTAAAACCATATAGAAGGTCATTACAAGTATTATTATTTGTATTTGCATTAACACTTCCAAAATAAACGTCATCAGTTGCTGGAGTGTCATAAACATTTGATCCCCATGTGTTGTCATTATCACAACAACCACCTCCAGATGCTTCACAAAATGTGTGGTATAAACCAAGATAATGCCCTATTTCGTGAGTAGGTGTTCTTCCATCACTCGAAGAAGAAGCACTTCCAATTGTTCCAAAATGTTGAAAATCAACTACTAGACCATCTTTCCAAGCATTCCATGACTGTAATCCAGGTAAATATGCATAACCCAGAACAATTGAATTTCCAGAACTTGCAATATCACAAACCCAAATATTTAGATATTTACTTGGATTCCAACCATCTTTTCCTCCAGTATTATCTCTTTTCATGTCGTTTGATTCAGTATTGTAGTTAAAACTGTTTTTTGTTGACATAGTTCTTGTTATTCCATTTGTAGCATTCCCGTCAGGATCTGTTGTAGCAAGACAAAATTTTATGTTAGGATTGTCTGCATAATTAACAAATGTATTTCTTGGTGGGTTGGGAAACTCATTATTTGTTTTACTAAAATCTTCATTTAAAATTCTTATTTGATCTTCAATTTGAGCATTTGATATATTAGTTCCAATTCCAAGATTTGAATGTGATTGTCTATAAATTACATGTACTACAATAGGAATTGTTATGGTTTCTTTACTTCTACTATTTTCTGATAACCATTTTTTATTGTCTTTATGAACTTGATAAATCTGATTTTGATAGTCTTCGTTTATTTCGAGTTCCTTTTGAATTAATTCTGATGTTAAACATTTTTTATTTTCTTGAGCATATATTGAAATAGAAAGTAAAAGAAGGAGAATTGTAATTGAGTTTTTCATTTAGTTTAATTGAGTTTGCAAATATATATTTTAATGTCTACAAATATAATTTTAACAAATATATAACTTTTTGTACTAAAAAGTTATATATTATTTTTTGATTGAAGTTATTTCTTATCTATTCAAAATTATTTTAAGGACTGTTTAGGTAGTCATAATCACTTAGAGCTTTTAAAAAATTTAATAGATCTTGTTTTTCACTATTTGTTAATTGCAGGCCAACACCTATCTTTTTCATTAATGGATCAACTGTAGCAGAATAATTACCACCTGAATTATAATGTTCAATAACTTCCTCAAGCGTACTAAATCTACCATCATGCATATACGGGGCGGTAAATTCTATATTTCTAAGTGTTGGGGTTTTAAATTTTGCTATGTCCATTGGATTATCAGTAATGTTAAATAATCCTAAGTCAGTAAAATTATCTGAGTCTAATCCATTATTATGAAATAAATTATCCATGAACATTTCAGTTCCATGGCAATGAAAACAATCTCCTTTTTCAGAGTTAAAAATTACATAGCCATTTAATTCAGATGGGCTTAATTGAATTTCCTGTCTAATCCATTTGTCGTATTTTGAATTAACTGATATCAGTGTTCTTTCAAATTGAGCAATAGCTTTAACTACGTGGTTTGAGTCGATATAATCTATATTAAATGCTTTTTTAAACATACTTAGATAAATACTATCGCTATTTAGTTTATTTTCCACATTTACCCAGGTATCATGCATTTCTATTGGATTTATTACTGGCTCAAATGCTTGCTCTTCTAGAGTATTAATACTCCCATCCCAATTAAAAGATGTATTCCAACCTAAATTAATTAATGCACTTGCATTTCTAAAACCCTCTATATTATCAATACCAACACTATATTGTGTGTTGCTTGTAAATGAATTTGTTTGCATGTGGCACCCAGCACAAGAGAGTGAATTGTCAGCACTTAAAATTGGATCATGGAATAATTTTTTTCCTAGATCCACACCCTCAACTGTAAGTGGATTATCAAATGGAATTATCATATCAGGGAAACCATATGGTGTATTTATTATAAATGGAGTAGGTTGGTACACATAGTTTGAATCGTACTGGCAGCTTCCATTTTCATATGTAGCACCAGAATCCCAGTTTATAGCAATTGGATCAGTACACCCCTCAACAATAATTAAGTCTTTTTTACATGAGTAAAAGATGATCGAAAAAGTTAGAAAAAAACTAACTCTTTTCATAATTAATCTAATATACCTTGTAGTGTGAATACATCTGTCATCCCATTATTCATTAATTGCATCTGCTTTTGCATATCCATCATTATCATTGGAGCAAGATTTATGGTATTTGGGTTTTGATACCAATTATTAATATTCATATTAACAGAATATTCTAAGTTCCCTGTGTTGTTGTCTATATTTAATTGTGTGTCAAAATTTACGACGAAAGAGTTATCCATTGCCATAGTTGGTCCTGTATGTGTGTTGTAAAAGATTGAATCATTAATGTATGCACCTTCTAATTTCATATAATGGTATCCTCCTCCCATTTCCATTCCTGTATTTGGATCAATCATTGGAGGCCAGTCCATAGAAGAATGAAAACTTTCATTAGTATAATTATCAGCTATATTAAAGTCTGCATGTAGTCCAAATCTAAATGAAAGTGTATATGATCCATTTTCTATTACTTCACTTTCAATATACATTGTTGATGGATCTGAAAAATCTACAAAATGTAAATCTTTTATTACAATTGCATCATGATCTTTATAGTCACTAATTAGTTTTATATCTGTTAAAATATATTTAAGAGTTTGTACATTATAATTTTCTCCAGCTTCATTAATATGACTTAATAAATTATTAGATAGCGTAGCATTGTCACATAAGTGATTGAAATTCAAAATGACTTTACTGTCATTATTTTCATTTGTTTCTCCACAAGAAGAAATAATTAACGCTAAAACTAGAATTGGCAAGAATAAATTTTTCATGATTTTTTTTACAAATTTAGTAATATTAAAAAGATGATATAACAAGCTTTATTATGTATATTAAATTTTCTTATTAATTCAATTAATAAATAATCTATTTTAAGCATTTTTGTTTGATGTCACATTCTCTTGAATATATTGATGTAATTGTTCCTTTATCAGTTGATGGTATTTACCAATATGCTATTGAAAAATCAGAGGGTATTCAAATAGGACAGCGCGTTATTGTGCAATTTGGAATTAAAAAACTGTATACAGCTGTTGTTGTTAATATTACTAATGAAAAGTCTGAGGGTTTCAAAATAAAAAAAGTTGTTTCTGTTTTAGATAAAGAATCCATTCTTGAAACTCGGCATATTAAATTTTGGATGTGGCTGTCTAAATATTATATAGCAAATATCGGTGATGTAATGAGTGCTGCATTGCCCAATTCATTAAAATTAGCTAGCGAGACAAGATTAAAAATAAATGATTTTATCTCTTCAAAGTTAGATGATAAAGAGCAAGAGGTTATAAATGCCATAAACCATAAACCTAATATTTCAATTAAACAAATAAAGGAAATGCTTTCTTTTCCAAATTATTTTAAAATTATTAATAAATTAATTGATAAAGAAATTATAAGTGTTCATGAGTTTATAAATAAAAAGTATTCTGAAAAGCTAATTTCACAAGTAATTTTAAATAAAATAGATGGTAAATTATCATTAACTTCGAAGCAGAATGAGCTATATGAATTTTTAAAATTAAATAAAGATCATACTGTACTTTCTGACTTAATAAAAAAGTCTAATATTTCAAAAGCTGTTTTTAAATCATTAGAAAAAAAGAAAGTTATTGCTATAAAAAAAGTTTCTATTAGCAGAATAACTCCTTTTTTACATCAAACAAAACCAATACATAAACTTTCAAATGAACAATCTGTTGCTTATAAAAGTATAAAGCAAAATTTTCGTGAAAAAGATGTTTGTTTATTGCATGGAGTAACATCTAGCGGAAAGACGGAAATTTATATTAAGTTAATAGAAAAAGAAATACAAAAAGGAAAACAAGTTTTATACTTACTTCCAGAAATAGCACTTACTATTCAAATCGTAAGAAGATTACAAAAGCATTTTGGAGATAAGGTTGGTGTTTTTCATTCTAATTTAAACAATTCAGAAAGGGTAGAGGTTTGGAAATCAATTAGTGGTAATTGCTCAGTTTTGCTTGGAGTTCGCTCTTCAATTTTTCTTCCCTTTCGTAATTTAGGGCTTATTATCATTGATGAAGAGCATGATTCTTCATATAAACAACAACAACCATCACCAAGATATCATGCTAGAGATGCAGCTATTTATTTGGCATCTTTATATAATGCTAAAGTTTTACTTGGGTCAGCTACTCCTGCAATTGAATCTTATTATAATGCTATGCAAGGGAAATTTGGCTTTGTTGAACTTTTAAAAAGATATTCAGATATTAAATTGCCTAAAATTGAAGCAGTTGATTTAAAAAAAGGTTTTCTAAAGAAAGAAATGACCGGTTTTTTTTCAAAAAAACTTATTGATGAAATTTCAATACAATTAGAATTAAATAAACAAATTATATTATTTCAAAATAAGAGAGGATATTCTAAAGTATTATCATGTGATTCATGTGGTTTAGCTGTCAGTTGTAAATATTGTTCTGTTAGTCTTACATTTCATAAGTCTTTTAATCAACTTAAATGTCACTATTGTGGTTATGTTGAGTCTTTGGAAAATAATTGTAAGTCATGTAATTCAAATTCATTTACAAGGAAAGGATTTGGAACCGAACATATTGTGGAATCATTGCAAGAAATATTTCCTGATCATAAAATTTCTAGAATGGATCATGACACAACAAGAAGAAAAAATGCATATGAAGAGATAATCCTTGATTTTCAGCAATCAAATATTGATATTTTAGTTGGTACACAGATGATTGCAAAAGGATTTGACTTCGATAACGTTTCTCTTGTAGGAATAATTGACGCAGATAGTATGTTAAATTACCCAGATTTTAGATCTCATGAGAGAGCATTTCAATTATTGTCTCAAGTTTCTGGTAGAGCTGGAAGGAAAGAAAAACAAGGTAAAGTTATTTTGCAAACTTATAATCCTGATCATGAAATTTTAGATTATGTAACAAAACATTCCTTTAATAAATTTTATAATTTACAGATTTCAGAAAGAAAAACTTTTAATTATCCTCCTTTTTCCAAGTTATTAATTGTTCGGTTTAGACATACAGATCATTATATTTTAGATAAGGTGACAAATATATTTTCCACATTTTTAAGAGATAGTTTCAATGATAGGGTTTTAGGTCCTGAGTATCCAGTAATATCTAAAGTTAAAAATTACTTCATAAAAAATATAATGTTAAAAATCGAAGTCAATAAATCATATGCAGAAGCTAAAAAAATAGTATCTCTTTTATTATCACATATGAAAAGTAATAAATTATTAGAAGGATGTGTTGTGCAAATTGATGTAGACCCTAATTAATGAGTTCCCAAATATTTGCTTTTGGCAGAGGTGCAACAATTTTAATTTTCTCTTGTTTTGTAGGGTGATTAAATGTAATCTCTCTTGCGTGTAAGTTTATACTACCATCTTTGTTACTTCTTTTTGCTCCGTATTTTAGATCTCCTTTAATTGGTGATCCCATTGATGCTAACTGAACTCTAATTTGATGATGTCTTCCAGTAAAAGGATTAATTTCATAGATAAAATAATTGTCTAGTTTTTTAACTTGTTTATATTCTAGTTTTGAATATTTTCCGTTTTTTGAATTTGAGATAAATGATTTGTTTTTAACTTGATTTTTAGTCAGGTAATTCTCAATAACATCATTTTTTTTTGGGAGTTTATTCTTAACAACTGCCCAATAAGTTTTGTCTACTTCATTATTTCTAAACTTTTCATTCATTCTAGAGAGTGCTTTGCTTGTCTTCGCAAACAATAAAACTCCAGAGGTAGGTCTGTCAATTCTATGAATAGTACCTAAGTATACATTGCCTGGCTTGTTATATTTATGCTTTATAAATTTTTTTAATTTTTCAGAAAGAGGTTCATCACCAGTTTTGTCACCCTGAACAATATCTCCTGACTTTTTATTTATAGCAATAAGATGATTGTCTTCGTATAAAATGTCAAGATCAGTATTGCTCATTATTATTTGGAAAATCTGAACTTTTTACATCTGATATATACTGAGTTACTGCATTTGAAATGTCGTCGTGAAGATTAAGATATCTTCTTAAAAATCTTGGGTTAAAATCATGATTCATGCCAAGCATGTCGTGAAGCACTAAAACCTGTCCGTCTACATCAGCTCCAGCTCCAATGCCAATTACAGGTATTGATAGATTTTTTGCAACTTTTTTAGCGAGTTTAGCTGGAACTTTTTCAAGCACAATTGCAAAGCAGCCAGACTCTTCTAAAAGTTTTGCATCTTCCAATAATTTTTTGGCTTCTTCCTCTTCTTTTGCTCTTACAGTGTAGGTTCCAAATTTATAAATTGATTGTGGTGTTAAACCAAGATGTCCCATAACAGGTATACCTGCACTTAATATTCTTTTAACCGATTCAATTATTTCATTTCCTCCTTCAAGTTTAATAGAATGACCACCAGTTTCTTTCATTATTCTTATAGCAGAGTCAATAGCTTTTTTTGAATTTCCTTGATATGTTCCAAAAGGCATGTCAACTACAACTAAGGCTCTATTTGTTGCTCTAACAACTGAAGAGGCATGGTAAATCATTTGATCTAATGTGATTGGTAATGTTGTTTCATGTCCTGCCATTACATTGGATGCAGAGTCACCAACTAGAATAATATCAATACCTGCACTATCAATAATTTTTGCCAAAGTAAAATCATATGCTGTTAGCATTGAGATCTTACCCCCGTTTCTTTTAATTTCTTGTAAAGAATTGGTTGTTACTTTTTTATATTCTTTATTAACTTTTGACATGATAATTAGTTTAATTTTTTCACAATAAAAGCGTTGTTGTAACCTAGTTTTTTTAAATTTTCTAAATCTATATTTACATCATTTAAGTTGTCATATTTTCCATAGAAATATTTATAAAGATTACTCTCAATTATATTGTATGTATTTTTTAGATCTTTGAATTCTGAAGTTGGGTAATGAAATACTCCTAATTGTAAAGTGAATATGGAGTCATTTGATAATTCTACCTTTTCTTTTATTTCCTCTTTTATTTCTTGTTTTGGAATTACTCCATTAAGTTCGAAATCTTTATAAACGAATAAATCCTTTAGAAATCTATTATTTTCTTTTTGTTTTTTTAATTCCTTACTTAATTGATTTATCTTTTCATTTTTTGTTTTGTTTTCAGTAATCAATTGATTTGATTTATTATTGAGTTCAAGACTTTCTTTAGCAATTGTTTTTTTATCTTCAATAAGTCTTAGATTATCTGATTCAAGAGTATTAAGTTTTTTTGATAAAATGTTATTATTCTTATTTAAATTTAAATTTTGTATTTCAAGCTGATTGTATTTTTTTTGATTTTCTTTTTGAGTCAAAATAGAGGCATCTTTTTCAGATTTTAGCTTTTCTTTTAAGCTTGTAATTTCTTTTGATTTATTGTTTAACAAATCTTTATTTTTATCTTTCAAATTATTCAAAGAATTTTTTTCGTTCTTAAGTTGTGATAAGTTATTTTTAAGCTTAGTTATTTGATCAGCTTTTATCTCTATTTCTTTTTGAAGATTTTTATTTTCAAAAGCTAGACCATTTAATTTTTCATTTAAATTGATCAGCTTTTCTTCATTTACTGTTTTTTCTTGATTTTGAGTAGAAATTAATTCTTTGTTTTGATTTGTTAATTTATCGATTTCTCGTTTTTGGCTTTCTAACTTTTCATTACTGTCTTTAAGATCTATTTTAAATTTTTCAATATCACTAGTTTTATCACTAAGTAAAATATCATTTTTTAAATTTTTAATTATTTTCTCTTGACTTTTAATTTTAGATTCTAATGTGTTAATGGTAGATATAAATTCATCTTTATTGAAATATGATTCAATTTCTGTATTATTAATTTCTTTTACTATATCAGTTGTATTATTTTGTTTTGCATTTGATTTATCTGTATTAAGATAAAAGTATTTAATTCTAGCTTTAGTGTCTGGTCCAACCAATATTCCAGAGTAAGTATCTTGATTGTTTTTATATTCTAGTGTTGTGATTTCAGTCTTATTGACTATTATTCTAATTAGATTATTTACTGATTTGATTTCAATTATATTATATTTATTTACCTTCTTAATGGCTTTGTTTTTTAACCATCTATTTTTCTTTTTAGACAGATAATTATAGGTATTGTTTTTAAGTTCCTTAATTCTAAACTTTCCCTCATTATTAATTTCAAAAATCAGAGCTTTACTAAATTCTTTATTTGCTTTCAAAATAATTCCAAAACTTGACTTTGGATTGTCTGATGGGCCTAATTTAACAGCTGTTCTCTGAAAAGTATTTTTAGCAAGACTTTCATCTAGAATTATTGCATAATCACTATTATTATTTTCTCTAATGATTAGATATTCATTTTCATCAATGATAAAATAATTTTCATTATCTCTGACTATTGGAAAGTTGTCTTGTTTTTTTATGAAATCCTCTCCAATTAGTTTAAAACTAAATTTATTATCGTTGATTTTTTGAGCTTTTAAGAACAAGTTTCCTAGAAGGAAAAAAGCTAGTAATATGGTGATTTTTTTGGACACTTATTTTTTATTAGCAAATTTACAAATATTGAACATATCTTAAGATTAAAATCAATAAGTTTGCACCTATGAAAATTAAAAATTTATTATTTCTAATTCTTCCTTTACTTTTTTCATGTGAAACAGATTTTGATGTTAATGCTAATTGGAAGAATGTAACAATAGTATATGGATTAATTGACCCTAATAACGAAGATCAGCTTATAAAGATTAATAAAGCGTATTTAGGACAAGGAGATGCTATTCAAATGGCTTCAATTTCTGATTCAACTAATTATGACCCTTCAAATTTAATTGTTAAAATACATAGAGTTAGAGAACAAGTTTTTAATACATATGATACTTTATCTACAGTAGTTTTAACAGACACAGTTCTTGATAAAGATGATGGTCTTTTTTCTACTGATGATAATATTATTTATACATTTAAAAAGCCTTCTTCCTTTTATAACACTAATTCTATTTATGTTTTAGAAATTTTAAATTTATCATCTGGTCAAAAAGTTACTTCTGAAACTGAAATTATTAATTCTTTTAGTTTCGAATCTTTAAATCCTTCATTTGAATGGGGCTTATATAATGGTGAATTAGCTGATAGTTTAAGATTTAGAACCAAAAATATTGAATGGCAAAATTCAAACAATGGAGTGATTTATCAACTTGATATTTTAATTAATTATCTTGAAAGTGGTATAGTTAATAGTTTATCATGGAGTCAACCAATTGTTGAATATTCTAGTGGAAATATGAGTCTTAAAATAAAAGGAGATCAATTCTTTCAGTTTTTAGAAAACAATTTAGATAATAATACCACTAAACAATTTCTAAATCTTGATTTGGTTATGACAATAGGAGCACAAGATCTAAAAACTTATATTGATGTAAATCAACCCTTTTCAGGAATTGTACAGGAAAGACCTGTCTTTTCAAACATTGATAATGGGGTAGGTCTTTTTTCATCAAGATATACATACGACGATATTAAAGGTATTGAATTGACTAATAGTACTCTTAACTATATGATTAATGATTTGGACCTAGGTTTTGAATAAAATGACATTTTGTCAACATATCTTCTCATAAATTTTTTTATAAAACCATTTTTGTCAGTTTTTTTTTAATCTTTTTTATTTGGTACGCTATTTGCAATATAGTTAATCGAATTAAAATTTGAATTAAAAATAAAATATAAAAAAATGAGTAAAATAATAGGAATAGATTTAGGAACAACAAATTCATGCGTTTCAGTTATGGAGGGTAATGAGCCTGTTGTAATTCCAAATGCAGAAGGAGCAAGAACAACTCCTTCAATTGTAGCTTTTATTGAGGGTGGAGAAAGAAAAGTAGGAGATAGCGCAAAAAGACAAGCAATAACAAACCCTGAAAAAACAATTTCTTCAATTAAAAGATTTATGGGGGAAAGTTTTTCTTCAATGAGTAAAGAGATTAAGAATGTTTCATATAATGTAGTTAAAGGAGATAATAATACTCCAAGAGTTAAAATTGATGATAGACTTTATACCCCTCAAGAAATTTCAGCAATGGTTTTACAGAAAATGAAAAAAACTGCTGAAGATTATCTTGGGCAAACTGTTTCCGAAGCAGTTGTAACTGTTCCAGCATATTTTAATGACGCTCAACGTCAAGCAACCAAAGAAGCTGGTGAAATTGCAGGTTTAACGGTCAAAAGAATTATTAATGAACCAACTGCAGCTGCTTTAGCATATGGATTAGATAAGTCAGATAAAGACAGAACAATTGCTGTTTTTGACCTTGGAGGAGGTACGTTTGATATTTCAATATTAGAGCTTGGTGATGGAGTTTTTGAAGTTAAGTCAACTAATGGGGATACACATTTGGGAGGTGATGATTTCGATCAAGTAATTATTGATTGGCTAGCTGAAGAATTTAAAAAAGATGAAAAGATGGATCTTAGAGATGATCCTATGGCATTACAGCGTTTGAAAGAAGCAGCTGAAAAAGCTAAAGTTGAACTCTCAAGTTCTACTCAAACTGAAATTAATCTTCCATATGTTACAGCAACAGCTTCTGGTCCTAAGCACTTAGTTAGAACATTGACAAGAGCTCAATTTGAGCAATTATCTGATACTTTAATACAAAACACAATTAAACCATGTCAGAGTGCTTTAAAAGATGCTGGAATGACTGCTTCAGATATTGATGAGGTTATTTTAGTTGGTGGTTCAACAAGAATTCCTGCTATTCAAGCTGTTGTAGAGAAGCATTTCAAAAAAGCTCCTTCTAAGGGGGTAAATCCAGATGAAGTAGTTGCAATAGGAGCAGCAATTCAAGGAGGTGTTCTTTCTGGTGATGTTAAGGATGTCTTGTTATTAGATGTAACTCCTTTGTCACTTGGTATTGAAACAATGGGAGGTGTTATGACTAAATTAATTGAATCAAATACAACTATTCCTACAAAAAAATCAGAAGTATTTTCTACCGCTGCAGATAATCAGCCTGCTGTAGATATTCATGTTTTACAAGGAGAAAGACCTATGGCAGCTGATAATAAATCCATTGGAAGATTTCAATTAGCTGATATTCCTCCAGCACCTAGAGGAGTTCCTCAAATTGAAGTTACATTTGATATTGATGCAAATGGAATTTTAAATGTTTCTGCTAAAGATAAAGCAACTGGAAAAGAGCAAAATATCAAGATTGAAGCATCTTCTGGATTGTCAGAAGCAGAAATTGATAAAATGAAAAAAGAAGCTGAGGCAAATGCTGATGCTGATAAAAATGCAAAAGAAACTGTAGATAAAATCAATGGAGCTGATGCAATGATTTTTCAAACAGAAAAACAACTTAAAGAATTTGGTGAAAAATTATCAGAAGATAAGAAAAAGCCAATTGAGGAAGCATTAGCTGAGTTAAAAACAGCTCATACTAGCAAAGATCTTAATTCAATTGATAGTGCAATGGAAAAAATCAATGAAGCCTGGAAAGTTGCTTCTGAAGAAATGTACAAAGCAACTGAAGAGGCAAAAGCAGCATCAGGTGCTGAGAATAGTCAACAAGATTCTCCTGCAAGTGATGATGTTACTGATGTTGATTTTGAAGAAGTTGATGATGAGAAAAAATAATTGTTGTTAGCTAAATGATTAAAAAGAGCTCTTAGTTAAGAGCTCTTTTTTTTAAACTTATTTGCAGTATTTCTTCCATTTTTTCATATCCTTTCTCATTTGGATGAACTAAATCCCATTTTGATGTGTATAAAGGAGTTTTTAAACCGCCTTTCCAATCTACCATTTCAGAGTAATAGTCAATATATTCAATTTTATTGTTTTTGCAAAACTGTTTAAGTATCATATTTAATTTGATTATCTTAAATGATGGCCTTATTGACTTATTCCACAATATTTTATTGGCTGGAAGTACAGAACATATAATAGTATTTATTTTTTCTTTTTTTGCTAATTCTACCATCTTAAAAATATTTTCGGCAATTTTCTCAATTTTTATAGGTCCATTGTTTTCAGCAATATCATTAATACCCGCAAGTATAATAACCGTATTTGGTTTTTTATTAATTACATCATTTTGAAATCTATTTAATATCTCAGATGTAGTTTGTCCACTAATTCCTTTATTTATAAAATTTGTATTTGATTTAAAAAAAAATGATTTTTTTGTCCACATTTCAGTAATTGAATTTCCTATGAAAATAATTTTTTGATTATTTTTTTGAGCAAATGTGAACAGAGAAATTAAAAACAGTATAAACGTTATAAAAGTTTTTTTCACTAGTAATGTTTAAATTTTTTTAAATGATTTAATTAAGAATAGAATTACTAATATTTCAATCAATAATAAAAAATAATGTATGTAGAAAACCTGTGTTTGATTATCAATTATTTGAAATTGATATTCTATTAATTTATAAAATAGAAATGAGGCTGCTAGTCCAACAAGATAACCGAGCTGTTTTGAAACATCAACCAATGTTAGTAATCTATCTTTTTTTAACAATAATGTTTCACCTCTAATAAGATATGAGCCAAACATAAAAGTTATTTGATATCCTATATATACAATCAAAGCAATTTGATAATTAAAAGAAAATAAAAGGAAAGCAATTATTACACTTAGTATAACTAATTCAACAAACAATGAAATTTTGTAGAAAGAATTAATATTAAGAATTTTTGAATATAGAGTGGCAATAAATAACATTGAAACTGCTAATGCGATTCCTCCAATAGAATAAACAGCTGGTTCAAGTGGTGAGTAAATTGTGAAAACACTACCAATAGATGTGCCTAGGAATAAAGAATTAAAAAATTTATATCTAATAAAATTTCTATTGTTAATTCTTAGTTTTCTAGAAATCATTTTTTTTAATAGTATGTCAATCTTCTAACTTTTGATATTTGTTTGGCAAGTCTGATAACTTGCTTAGTATAACCAAATTCATTGTCGTACCAAACATATAACACAATATCATATCCCACTTTTGTTACAATAGTTGCTTGGCTATCAAAAACAGAACAATATGAATTACCTACAATATCTGTTGAAACTAAATCTGGATCAATTTGATAATTAATTTGATTCACAAGATTACCCTTAAGAGCTGCTTCTCTTATTAAGTTATTAACTTCTTCTAAATTTGTCTTTTCTTTTATTTTAAGCCTCATTATAGCTAAAGAAACATTAGCAGTTGGAACTCTCACAGCGTTAGCAGTTAACTTGCCTTCAAGAGAAGGAATCACTTTTGTAACGGCATTTCCAGCTCCTGTTGTAGTAATAACCATATTTATTGCTGCTGATCTTCCTCTTCTTGGCTTTTTATGCATGTTATCCAACAAATTTTGATCATTTGTATATGAATGAACAGTTTCTAAGTGGCCATTGACAATTTCATATTTGTCATTTACAATTTTAAGTATTGGTGCAATACAGTTTGTTGTGCATGAAGCAGCTGAGAAAATATCAGTTTTATCTACATCAACTTCTTTATTGTTTATTCCGTAAACAATATTAGGAATTTCAGTACCTGGGGCAGTTAATAATACCTTTTTGATTCCTTTAGATTTAAGATGGCAAGATAAAGCTTCTTTCGATTTAAATACTCCAGTATTATCAATTAAAAGAGCATTGTTAATTCCATATTTTTCATAATCTATACTATCAGGATTTGATCCATCAATTAGATGAATAATTTGCCCATTGACAATTATTATTCTTTTTTCTAAATCTACATCAACAATTCCTTTAAATGAGCCATGAACAGAATCATTTCTAAGAAGATTAGCTCTTTTCATTATTTGCTCATCTGTAATATTTCTTACGACAATAGCTTTTAATCTCATTTGTTGTCCTTTTCCTGCTTGTCTTATTAATTCTCTTGCAGCAAGTCTGCCAATCCTTCCAAAGCCAAAAAGAACAACATCTCTTGGTGAAAAATTGCTATTTGAATTTAGAACCTTTTGTAGTTTAGTTTCTAAAAATAATCTGTGATTGGTAGAATTATCTTCATGAAATTCAGCCGTTAATAATCCCAAGTCTAGTTTTGATGGTGGCAATTCCATATCAGTAATTTCTTGAGCTAGTATTAGTGCTGTTTCAAGTTCAATTTTTCTTTCAATAACATTTTCTGCATATGAAAGTAATCTCATTAATTCTGTTACTCCAACATCTAATATATTTTGTCTGAAAAGAACAATTTCTATTCCTTTATCGTACATTAATTGGCCAATTAAATTTAAGAGATTGGCAGCAATTTTTTCATTATCAATCCAATTTTTAAGTTCGATATCGTAATGGTTATGATTTGTCATTTTTGTGTTTTGTTTAGTAATGCAAATGTATGTTTTATATGAAAATTAAGATAGTTTTAGCCATTAATTTTTATTGTACATTTACATTATGATTTTTGAATTTTATAAATATCAGGCAACGGGAAATGACTTTATTATTATTGATGATAGAGAAGAGTTATTTGATATTGATGATTCCAATTTGATTAAATCTCTTTGTGAAAGAAAAATGGGTGTTGGTGCTGATGGCTTAATTTTATTAAGAAATCATAATTCTTATGACTTTGAAATGATATATTTTAATAGTGATGGTAATCAATCTACACTTTGTGGTAATGGAGCTAGATGTATAGTTAGTTTTGCTAATACTTTGGATATAATATCTAGTAAATCCACTTTTTTAGCAATTGATGGTTTACACCAAGCAAATATTTACGATAAAAGTGTTTCCATAAAGTTTAATGATATAAAAACTATTCAAATTGATAATGGAAATTATATTGTAGATTCTGGATCTCCTCATTTTATAACATTTAAGGATAATATAGAAAATCTTGATGTTGAAAGTGAGGGAAGGAGTATTAGAAATATGGATAAGTTTAGTAAAGATGGGATAAATGTCAATTTTGTTTCTTTGGGTAATTCAATAAGAATTAGAACTTATGAAAGAGGTGTTGAGTCTGAAACACTTTCATGTGGTACTGGTGCTGTTGCTGCTTCCATTGCATTATTTCACTCTGGTCTTTTTGAAGATAATGAAGTTGATTTACAAACAAATGGAGGCCTTTTATCTGTAACTTTTGATGAATTCAATGGGGTATTTAAGAATATATGGCTCACAGGTGAAGCAAATCTTGTTTATATTGGGGAATTTGAATGTTAGAAGAAGAAAATTTAAAACTTAGATTATTACATTTAAAAGATTTAGATTTTCTTTACTCAGTTGAAAATAATAAAAGCTATTTTAAATTTAGTAATCATCCCCAATATTATTCTAAAGAAGAGTTAAAAGAGTTTATTAGTAATTCAACAGATGATATTACTATTTATAATCAACTTAGATTTGTTGTTGATATGAATAATAAACCAATAGGTTTAATTGATCTCTTTAATTATAACCCAAAAAGAAAAAATGCTGGTGTAGGAATAATTATTTTGGAAGAATTTCAAAATCAGAATTTTGGATCTAAATCATTAGAGCTTTTGATTGGATACGCATGGGAAAAATTAGATTTATTATCTTTATATGCAAATATAAAGACCACTAATAAAAATAGTATTAAGCTATTTGAAAAATATGGTTTTGTCAAAAAGAGTCAGCTTCTATTTGAATTAAATAAATGAAACATATATTTTTTTTGATGCTCATGCTGCTTTTCTCATGTGGCAGAGGAGATTACAGTCATTATAAAGAATATGTAAATCATAATGATACGGTCAAGTATGTCGGAATGAATGAGTGTAAAGCATGTCATTATGAAATATATGAATCTTATATTCAGACAGGAATGGGTAAATCTTTTTCTTCTGCACTAAAAGTATCATCATCTCTTCCTGAATCACCTTCGCTAGTATATGATTCAATAAAAGATTTATCATATCTTCCTTTTTGGAAAAATGATAGTTTATGGATTAAAGAATTTCGAATTTCTAAAGGAGATACAGTACATAAAATTGATAAAAAGATTGACTATATAATTGGATCTGGTCATCATACAAATTCCCATCTTTTTGAAATTAATGGTTATTTGCACCAAATACCATATACATACTATACTCAGGACGGGGTGTCTGATCTTCCACCAGGATACGAAAATGGTAATAATACAAGATTTGCAAGAGAAATCAATATGGAATGCATAAGTTGTCATAATGCATATCCAAATCATACCAAGGGTTCCAATAATAATTATCAAAGTATGCCTAAGGGTATTGACTGTGAAAGATGTCATGGTCCCGGAGAAATTCATGTGCTAGAAAAAAGCTTAGGAATAATAATAGATACTTCAAAGTATATTGATTATACAATAGTTAATCCTTCAAAACTTGATAAGAATTTACAATTTGATGTTTGTCAAAGATGTCATTTGCAAGGAACAGCCGTTCTAGCAGAAAATAAATCTTTTACTGATTTTAAACCAGGGATGGAGTTAAATAAATTTATTGATATTTATTTACCTAAGTATAAAGATGATAATAGCTTTATTATGGCCTCACATGTTGAAAGGTTAAAACAAAGTGCGTGTTTTAAAAATTCGGATATGACCTGTTTAAATTGTCATAATCCTCATAAAAGTGTAAAAAGTATTTCTGCAAATTATTTTGATAAAAAATGTATGGATTGTCATAATGTTTGCGATGATAAAAAAAATGTTTCAAATTGTGCTAGTTGTCATATGCCAAGCTCATCATCATCAGATATTCCTCATGTAACTATTACAGATCATAAAATTGCTATTCCAAATAACGATAGTTATTCCAATAATAAAAACAGAGAATTCTTAGGCTTATTTCCAATTAATAATGATAGTCCAACCAATATTTCAAAAGCTAAAGCTTACCTTAAAAGATTTGAAAGTTTCGAATCAAATCCTTTATATCTTGATAGTGCTTTTGCTTTTTTAGAAAAAACATTAAAAAAAGAATCATATCCGTATTTTATTCAATACTATTATTTGAAAAATGATTTTTATTCAATTATAAATTATCACCTAGCATCTTCAGATTTAGATTATGTTAATTTTTCTGATGAAGTTATTTCACTCGCTCTCTCTAGAGTAGGAGAGGCATATTCAAAAAATGGTTTAACAATTGAAGCAATATCTTTATTTAAAAAATCAATTAATCTTTCTCCATATATCATTGATTATCAATTAAAATTAGTTTCATTATATATTGAACAAAGAGATTTTCTTAATGCAGAAAAGTTGTTGTCTAATCTCCAAGAACTAAATCCAGAAAAAAAGGAGGTTTATTTAAATCAATCTTACATACATATTTTAAAACGTGAATTTAATCTAGCAGAAGAAAACTTATTCAAAGCAATTGGTTTTGACCCTGACTATATTCTTGCTTATGAAAATCTTGTTCTGTTAAACATTGAAAGGAATAACTTATTTTTGGCAAAAAATTATTTGAATCAAATTCTAAAAATTGATTCAGAAAACAAAAAGGCAAAACAGTTATTAAATAGATTAAATTGAAAAAGAAAACATCCCCTTTAGTTAGAATAATTTCTCTTGTTTTTGCTTTAGGTTTAGTATTTTCAGTCCTACTTGGTTATGACCTTTATAAAAAAGTGTTCAAATCAAATATAGAATTTGGAGATGGAATAGAGGAACGATACATTTTTATTGAAAGTAATTCTAGTTTTTCTGAAGTAGTAGAATTACTTAAATCTTATAATCTATTGCTTGATATTAATTCATTTAAATGGGTAGCTGAGAAAAAAAATTACATAAATAATATTAAACCAGGAAGATATTTTATTGATAGAAATATGAATAATAATGATCTTGTAAATTTATTAAGGTCTGGAAGACAATCACCTGTTAAGGTCACATTTAATAATGTCAGAAGCTTACAAGATGTTTCTTCAAAATTATCTGAATATTTAGAATCAGACTCTGCAGCAATTTATAACTCTTTTATTGATGATAAATTTTTAAACGATAATCAATTAAATAAGAATAATGTAATTTCTATATTTATTCCTAATACATATGAGTTTTATTGGAATACCTCTGCTAATGATCTTAGAGCTAGAATGATGCGTGAATATAAAACCTTTTGGAACAGGGAAAGAAAGAAAAAAGCTTCAAGATTAAAATTATCTTTTAGTGAAGTTTCTACTCTAGCTTCAATAGTAGAAAAAGAGCAGAATATAAGGAAAGATGAGAGGCCAAAAATTGCGGGTCTTTATTTGAATCGTATATATCAAGGAATGAAACTTGAGTCTGATCCAACTCTTATTTTTGCTCTACAAGATTTTAATATAAATAGAGTTTTAAATAGAGATAAAAAAGTCAAATCTCCTTATAATACTTATAAATATAGAGGTTTGCCTCCTGGTCCAATTTGTATTCCATCAATAAATGCTATTGATGCTGTATTAAATGCTGAAAATCATGATTTTATATTTATGTGTGCTAAAGAGGATTTTTCTGGATATCATAATTTTGCTACAACCTACAAACAACATCTTGTTAATGCACGAAAATATCAAAGAATGCTAAACAAAAAAAGAATATTGAGGTAAATACTTATAAGTAAAATTTAATAAATCTTTAACTTTGTAAAAAAAAATATGTCAGATATAAAATTTGGTACCGATGGATGGCGTGCATTAATTGCTAAAGATTACACTGTTGACAATGTTGCTAGAGTTTCTATTGCAGTTTCTAATTGGTTAAATAATAATTACAGTAATCCATCAATTGTTTTAGGACACGATTGTAGATTTGGGGGGAAACTATTCTCTGAAACTGTTGCCAAGGTTTTAACTCAATATAATATTAAAGTAAAAATGTCTGAAGGCTTTGTTTCAACTCCAATGGTTTCTTTAGGGGTTGTTAAAGAATCTGCTAACCTTGGAGTTGTTATTACTGCTAGTCATAATCCGCCAACCTATAATGGGTATAAATTAAAAGGAGATTTTGGTGGTCCATTATTACCAAATAAGATTTCTGAAGTTGAAAAGCTCATCCCAGAAATAAATAATATTGATTTAGAAAAAATAAATTTTCAATCTCTAATTAATGATGGTAGAGTTGAAATAATTGATTTAGAAACTATGTACTGTGAGCATGTAAAATCAAACTTTGATTTAGATTTAATTAATAAATCAAATATGAAATTTGCTTATGATGCAATGTACGGTGCTGGAATGAATGTGGTTAAGAAATTACTTCCAACTACAACACTTTTACATTGTGAGGATAATCCTGGTTTTAAAGGTGTAGCACCTGAACCAATTTATAAAAATTTACATGAATTTTCTGAACTGATGAAAACTAATGATTCTTTATGTTGTGGTTTTGCAACTGATGGTGATGCTGATAGAATTGGTCTTTTTTCATCTGATGGATCTTTTGTTGATTCTCATCATGCAATTCTATTACTTATTCATTATTTAGTTAAATATAAAGGATTGTCTGGAAAGGTTGTTACCGCTTTTTCTTGTACAGATCGAATTAAGTTAATGTGCAAGCATTATAATCTTGATCAAGAAACTGTTAAAATTGGTTTTAAGCATATTGCTGGCAAAATGGTATCTGAAGATGTTTTACTAGGTGGAGAAGAATCCGGTGGTATTGCAACTAATGGACATATTCCTGAAAGAGATGGAATTTGGATGGGATTAATTTTGTTTGAATTTATGGCTAAATCAGGAAAAACAATTGAAGAGCTTATTGCTGAGGTATATGAAATTGTTGGAGAATTTTCTTTTGAAAGGGTTGATTTACATTTGACCGATGAATTGAAGGGGCAGGTTGTAGATAATTGTAAAAAAGGTACTTATTCTTCATTTGGAGATTATAAAGTTTTAAGAACAGAAAATATTGATGGTTACAAATACTTTTTTGAAAATGATGCTTGGTTATTAATACGCCCATCTGGTACAGAGCCAGTTTTAAGAACTTATGCTGAAAGTTCATCTAGTGATAAAGCTTTTGATATTCTAAACGCTGTCAAGTCTGTCATAGAGTCTTAAAATGAGGTTTGTTGTGTTTTTTTTGATATTATTTTTAAATAGTATTAATGTTTATTCAACAGATCTTGTTAATGAAAATCAAGCTCAAAATAATAGATTAAAAAATCTTGTTTTATTTGAAGTTGGTACTTATTCTTTAGGATTATTTGCTATGAATGAATTATGGTATAAAAATTACCCTAAATCAAATTTTCATTTTATAAATGATAATTCATCATGGTTGCAAATGGATAAAATGGGGCATTCAGCAACATCTTATTACTTAGGTGTTAATGGAATTAAATTATATAAATGGGCTGGCTTAGAAGATCGAAAAGCTATTTGGATAGGTGGATTGACTGGCACTTTTTACAATACAGTTATAGAAGTTTTAGATGGTTTTTCTGCTAATTGGGGTGCTTCATTTGGTGATTTAGCTGCTAATTCTCTAGGGTCATTTTTTGCAATTTTTCAAGATTTATATTGGCAGGAACAAAAATTTTTAATTAAATACAGTTATTCTAAATCTGAAACCTCAAGTTTAAATAAAGAATTGTTTGGTGATTCTTTCTTTGAAAGAAGTTTAAAAGATTATAATGGTCAAACATACTGGCTTTCTCTTAATATTAATTCTTTATTTTCATTAGAAAAATCTCAATTTCCAAATTGGTTAAACCTAGCTGTTGGACATAGTGCCAAAAATATGATTAGTGCAAATAATACTACAGATGATGGAAGATATAGACAGTTTTTATTTTCTTTAGATATTGATTTAATGAGAATCAAAACTAAAAATAAATTTATTTCGATATTGTCTAATGTTTTTGGATATGTAAAAATTCCATTCCCAACATTAGAATATAGTAATGAAAAGTTTAGGTTACATCCATTATATTTCTGATGAATAAAGATTTTAATATAGGAGATAAAGTGAAATTTTTAAAATCTAATGATTTTGGAACTATTAAAAATGTTATTTCAGAGCGTAAGCTTGAGATTGAGGATAGTTCTGGTTTTTTATCAATTGTAAATAAATCAGACGTAATTTATTTTAATAAATCAACAAATTCGGTTAGTTCCTACGGCGATTTGAATTGCACAAAAGATCATTTATCTACTGGCGAAAAAAAGATAAAGGTAAAATCAAATCTTAATGTATTGAAATTAGATTTACATATAGAAAACATTATTTCAGACTATCATTTAATGACAAATACAGAAATTATCAATCTGCAAGTCAAAAAATGCGAAGATGTGCTATTAAAATCTATCAATTCAAATATTCATAAACTGATTATCATACACGGGATAGGTGAGGGGGTGTTAAAAAAAGAAGTTCATAGTTTGTTAAAAAGTTACCAGCTCCGATATTTTGAATCTTTAAATGGAGGTTCAACAGATGTTATGATATAACTACTCTCTTGTAATAATTTCTGCAAACTGTTGATGTGTAATTCGTTTAGCAACAATTTTCTTCTCTTTATCTAGAAGATAAACAACAGGCGTTGAATAGATATCATACTTATCTCTCCAGTCGCTACTTGCTAATGGATTTCCTTCATCATCGTGGCTTATATCGGCAACATTTATCCATGATTCAGTTTTTTGCTCTTTAATAAATTTTTGCCATTCTGAAACATCAAATTCAGTGGCAACTGCAAAAGTTTTTATGTCATAATTTAATCTAATTAAAGAATCTATTGTGTTTTTAATTTTAGGAATTTCTGTTTTGCAATGACCACAAGTAGGGCCGTAGAAAACAAGAAGAGTGTATTCAGCATCAACAGATTGTAAGGTATGAGTTTTACCGTTCAGATCTTTCATAAAAGGTCTTCCATATAAATCATTAAATTCAGAAGCAACTTTTCCAATTAAGTTTGGTGCAATTTTTTCTGCTCTTTCAATAATTTTTTTCAATTGCTCATCTTCAACCCATGGGCACATATTAGTTATATAATAGTTTTCAACCATATTTACAAAAACCGCATCCATTCCCATAATTTTAGATCTCTCATATTTAGAGGTAATATGTGATACAACATATCTAAAAATTTCTTTATTCAACTTTGATTTCTCTACTAGAATATTTGCTGAAACAATAATTGAATCAGGATTTTTAGCAGTCATTTTATCCAAATATTGTTCAACTTTTGAATGAAATAAAGGTGTTCTTAAAATCCTTTCATCATTAAAGTCAACATTATCCCAAAAATGATTTTTGTAATATCTAAATGGGAATGTTTCGTCAATATTTCCGTCTTTGTCTTTTTGGGAAACAGGAATAATAGGATCTATTGTAGCCTTAATAATTTTGCTAAAGAAAATATTTTTATTGTTTTTTAAAAAATTTTCTCTGAAGCTCATTACTTCTTTGTCAATATCTTCTTGTTGTTTCTTAAGTTTTTTAGTTTCTTCAGCAGAAGCAGTTTTTAGTTTTTCTCTTATTGGTGATATTTCTTGTTGTTTTAGGTTTATAAAATTTAAATACTTGTAAAAAGGAGTGTTTTCTTTAGAATTTACAAATGTCATATCACTAACTAAATTATTAAGTGATGTTTTAAATTTGAACTTTTGTTCTGAAACTATAATGTCAAACCATTTTTGTTCAGGAAGAACCACCAAATACATGCCGCCTTCAAGTTCTTCATTACCACTAAATATAAACTTACCATTTTTTGATATAGCTGTATCTTTGGCGTATTGTTTACCTCCAAAATAATATGCTAAAATAACTTCAGTATCTTGAAGTCCAGTAACTTCACCTTCAATTTTATATTTTGATGTTTGAGCTAGTGTAGTGTAGCTTATTATTAATAAAATAAAGAAGAAAAGTTTTTTCATATTATAAAAGTTTTTGCAAAATTAAAAATCAAATTTTAATGATTAAAATTATTTTTTGTTTTTAATGTAACCATCTAAAAAAACAATAAATAGAATTATTGAACTTCCTATGTAGAACGATAAATTCATTATTTCAGTATCACTAAATATGATAATACCAATTATAATACTGTAGATTGGCTCCAAATTTATGGCCATAATAAGGGCGTATGGAGTTATGTGACGCATTATTTCTGTCATCCAAACAAATATACCGGCAGTACAAATTGTTCCAAGTAATATTAAGTAAATTATATCACTTGAAATTAATGGAGTTGTATAAACGCTAAAATCTCCGATAATCAAAAAATAAATACTTATAACTATGACACCCCCTAGCATCTCAAGCATTGTGATTTTTGCAGCATCAACTTTATTGATATATTTTGCATTAAACATAGTAAATAAAGTTCCTAGGAAGGCACTAGCAATCCCATATATATATCCTAAAAAATAATTGATTTCTGTATTTTCTGGTTTTTCATATAGCATGTAGGAAAGTGTTACAAATACAACAATTCCAAAAACTAATTCATACAATAATAATTTTCGTTTGAAAAAAATTGGTTCCATAAATGCTGAAAACAAAGATGCAGTAGCTAAACAAATAACTGCAACAGAGATGTTTGCAACTTTAATTGCTCCAAAAAAGAAAAACCAATGTAAAGCAACAATAGCTCCAACTCCCATTAATGGTAGGATGTCTTTTTTATTTATGCTCAATATTTGTTTCTTAAAAAGTAAAAAGAAGAAAAGAGCAACAAAAGCAATAAACATTCTATGCCATACAAGGTAGGGTGTTTCAAGTGTAATTAGTTTTCCTAAAACGCCAGTAAAGCCCAAAAAAAGAACCATTATATGTAATGCTAATAGTTTATTATTTTTTAGGATTTGATACATGAATAAATTTGAATAAATTTGCACAAAAATACAACTACATTATGAAAGTTATCATTTCTCCTGCAAAGAAATTAAATGAAAAAAGTTGTGATATTAAATCTGAAAGTTCAATACCTTTTGCAAAAGAATCTAAAGATTTAGTTAAAGAATTAAAGAATTTCTCAGAGGAACAAATTACATCTTTAATGGGGGTTAGTTCAAGTATTGCTAAGCTAAATAAACAGCGTTACAATGATTGGTCTTATCCTTTTAATGATTCTTCTAAACCAGCTATTTTTATGTTTGATGGCGCTGTTTATAACGAACTTGATGTTGAAACTCTTAAACAGTCAGATATTCTATACATGCAAGATAATTTAAGAATTCTTTCTGGTCTTTATGGTATTTTAAAGCCTTTGGATAAAATTATGCCATACAGATTAGAAATGGGAACAAAGTTAGAGATTAATGGTCATAAAAATTTATATGAATTTTGGGGGGATAAAATAACAAAACAGCTAATGTCTGAATGTTCTAAAGATGATGTTGTTTTAAATCTAGCTTCTAATGAATACAGTAAAGTATTAGATTTAAAAAGTTTTTCTAATGTAATTACTCCAATTTTTAAAGACTATAAAAATGATAAGCTTAAAGTTATATCATTCTTTGCTAAGAAAGCCAGAGGTTCATTTGCCAGATTTGTAATGACTGAAAAGCCAAATAAAATTGATGAGTTGTTAAATTTTAATGGATTAGGTTATCAATTTTCAGAGATCACCTCGAAAAACGAAATTATTTTTACTAGATAAAATATAAGATTTCATCCTGTTTTTTTTTCTTTTTTTGCTGTTGGTTTTCTGATTCATTATATTTACTGAAATTATATTTTATGAAGAGATTTTTATCAATTTTCATTATTATTATATGTTTTAATAATGATGTCAAATCACAATGTATTGATTCTAGCTTAATAAATCCTTTTTGTATATGTCCAATGATTTATGCTCCTGTCTGTGCCTGTAATGGTATGGCTTATTCAAATGATTGTTTAGCTCAATGTGATGGTAATACACTTTGGGGTCCAGTTGATCCAACACTTGTTCCAGGTCAACCATGTTCATTATCTGCATGTGATGTAAGTATTGTTGGGGACTCAATTCCTTGTAATTACCCAACAGTAATTGAAGCTGTTTCTGCAGGAACTGCACCTATTACATCAATTGTTTGGACAGATATGCAGGGTAATATACTTTCAAATGGAAATTTATTGACTGTTGCTAGTCCAGGAGTGTATCATGTTTCTATTGTAGATTCTAGTGGATGTACTGATTCAGCTATGATTAATATGCAATATATGTCAATGACTATTTATTCAATTCCAAACCCACCTAATATTTGTCTAGGTGATTCAATTTATTTAGTTCATGACACATCCTATGTTAATACTATTTGGACAAACGCACCACAATTATCCAATCCTGCTACATTCTTTCCAACAAGTGATATTACGTATTTTGTTCAAGCAAATGATCTAAATGGATGTACACGATTTGGGGAAATTTTTATTGATGTTGATACCTGTGCTTCAAATACTATAGATTTAAATTCAGAATTTTCAGTTTATCCAAACCCTTCTAATGGTTTTATTAATATTGAGATTAATTATAATTACATGTACGATTTATCCTTATATGATATTACCGGAAAAACTGTTTTCTTAAAACCAAATAATAGAGGTTCATTTGGATTTAATATTCCAAATATTGAAAGTGGAGTTTATATTCTTGAAATAGAATCTTATTCTAATTCCATCTACAAAAAAATTATAATTGAGTAAAAAACTATTACATTTTATTTTTATTGTATCTCTTTTTAGCGCATGTGAGAAAGATGTAGTTATTATCCCTAATAATAATGCTCCAGTATACAGTGAAATTCCTACAATTTTATTGGAGAATTATGTTAATAGATTGTATATAGACTTAATTGGGAGAGAACCATTAGACAATGAAATGGAAAATGATGTACAGTTTCTAAGAGATAATGATGTGACTTTTGATTCACGAGATTCTTTAATTTCCAAGTTGCAATTAGATACTTCATTTATTGCCGGTGATATTTCTTACAAGAATGCTTATTTTAATAGATTGTATGAAATGATTAAAGTAAGATTAATTGAAGGAGTTTCTGACTCATATATACAAAACGAAATGGGTATTTTTCTTTTTTTCTATGAAGTTGATTCTATTGCTGGAAATTTAATTGGAGCTCACAACAACCTATTAAGTTATTATAGGTTAAATGACATATTAGTTTCAAAATCAATGCTTTATAATGATTCAATTGACATTAAAGAAATGCATAGAAGAATGATTAATAGTCCTATTTATGATCAAATAAATATGAATACTTTTAATTTTGTTAATGCTGCTTTTGATAATCTTTTGTTTAGGTATCCTACTCAAAATGAGTTTGATAATTCTTATGCAATGATTGAGGATGAAATGCCAAATACTGTTTTTGGTTTTTCTGGAACAAATAAAGAAGATTTTATTGATATTATTTGTAACACACGTGAATTCTATGAAGGTACTATTCACTGGTCATACTTGACTTTACTTGCAAGAACGCCTACAACTCAAGAAACCGATTTTTTAATGAATGATTTTTTTAATACCTGTGATTTTCTTAAATTACAACGATATATAATGAAAACTGATGAATATGCACAATTTTAAAAAAATATTTGTTTTTGTATTAGTATTTTTTACTATTTCATCATGTCAAAAAGATGATATTGTTTACGATATTAATCAACTTCAATCTAGTTCTTATAATGCAAATAAAAATAAATTAAAATCAGTTAGTCAATATATTTCAATTGTTTATGCTAATCTCTTTCAAAAAGCACTTTCTTCTAATGAGCTTGTCGAGATTACAAGGTGTATTGAATCAATAGGAGATAAGCAAGTTGCTCATGAAATTGTTCTTAGTAATTTTATGAATAAGTCAGATGTAATTATTCCTTCAGATTCCCTAATGCGTGCTGATTTAGATCTTTTTCTTGAAGATACATATAAGAGATTTTTTGTTAGAAATATTACTGAAGCTGAAAGAGAGTTTTTCTTGAATTACCTTAATGCAAATCCAAATGTATCTTGTGAAATGGTCTATATGTCTTTTGCTTTGTCTAATGAATATCAATTTTATTAATTATGAAAAGAAGATCATTTATAAAGAAAGCATCTCTTGCTAGTGCTGTAATAACTACGCCATTAATTATACCTTCTGGACGTCTTTTTGCTGCCTCTGGGATGAGAATGTCTGACCACGTTGTTTTGGTAGCT
Organism: Flavobacteriales bacterium; assembly: GCA_045561575.1. Taxonomy (GTDB): domain Bacteria; phylum Bacteroidota; class Bacteroidia; order Flavobacteriales; family BACL11. Next base: position 1,243 of record JBJKXM010000004.1, on the reverse strand, counting down.
TTTGCTGGAGGTGTAAGACAGCAAGAATCTATTCTACAACGTTATTTGGATGATAGTCAGTCATACCCAAGCGCTGGTAATATTCTTTATAATTTATTTGATGGAGCTGCTCCAACAGACAAAATTGTTTATGGTACTAAAAATATTATTGATGGTGATACGCCAATTCCAAAAATTTTATCTCAAACAATAGAAAATCAAGGAACTACTTTTAGAGAAGTAAATGCTTCTGCTGTAGGTCATTATGCTGGAGTAAATGCAATGATCACCGGTAATTATATGTATACTCAGGGTTTAAGAAATAAGCCTACCATGCCTACTATTTTTGAATATCTTAGAAGGCATCAGGGTGAAAAAGCAACAAAAACTTGGTTTATTGGAAATGGAATCGGTAACTCGATTCCTCTATTAGATTATAGTACTCATTCGGCTTATGGAGCAAGTTATGGAGCTAATTTTTTAGCTCCTACTATAACTTTTGGTTCTGATGGTGAAAAACATTTAAAAAATGCAAAAGTATATCACCCAGAAGATGAGCTTGATCCAATGTATAAAATGAAATACTTTTTAGACAATGTGTGGTATTCACAAGGAAAACAATTACCAAATATTGGAAATACAGAAGAAGAAAAAGCAGAAATTAAAACTTTTGTTAAGGATATGTTTGAAAAAACTGATGCTGGCACAATTGCTCATCCACCAATCGCTGATAATGGTGATTTAAGAACTATTGGCTATGCATGTGAAGTAATGAAAAGGTTTAAACCTACTTTAACTGTTATTTATTTGTCAAATGTTGACGGGTGTCACAGTAATTTTACAAGCTATTTAGAAAGCTTGCATAGAGCTGATCATGGTGTAGGTCATATTTGGGATTATATTCAAAATAACATTCCTGAAATGGCAAATAACACAACAATGATGGTTGTTCCTGAGCATGGAAGAAATTTAAATTCAAATAATATTGAAGATGGAAATGCTTTTTCTGGATATGACCATTCAGATGGAAACAGTCGAAGAATTTTTTCTAGTATTGTTGGTCCAGGAATTGATGGGAATCTTTCTATTGGAGGAGAAAATAATCAAATCGGAGATATTGTTAATATTACTCCCACTATTGCAGAAATACTTGGATGTAAAAATGATGTTGTTGGCTCTGGCTTAGTAGCGTCTAGTAAATCATTATTTGACTTAATATGATTTATGAAAAAAATTCTTTTATTTCTTGTTTTAATACTCTGCT
>JBJKXM010000003.1:0-17322 GCA_045561575.1 Flavobacteriales bacterium | reverse complement strand
TGACTTAAATAATGAGCCCCCCTATGAATATTACTGTTTTCTTCTAAATAAAATTTTGTTATTTCATCAACAACAGATTGATGTTTTTGTGTTGTAGCTGCATTATCAAAATAAACTAATTTGTTGTCGTTAATAGTGCTATTTAGTATAGAAAAAGAATTTTTTAATGAGTCAGCTTTCATAATTAGATACTCAAATTAACACCCAACTTACTTTCCATCAAATCCTTTACCATCTTACCTAGAGGTTCTATAGAGATTTTATCCATAGCTTCAGCTGCGAAAGCGAAAGTTAAAATTGCACTAGCATCTTCTTTTGATATCCCACGTGTTCTTAAATAAAACAAGGCATCTTCATCTAGTTGGCCAATAGTACAACCGTGACTACATTTTACATCATCGGCATAAATTTCTAGTTGTGGCTTGCTATTAATTGATGAATTTTCGCTTAATAGCAAATTATTATTTGCCTGAAAAGCATTTATTTTTTGAGCATCGGGCCTAACCATAATTTTACCGTTAAAAACACCTTTTGATTTTTCTAAATAAATACCTTTATAAAGCTCGTTGCTTTCACAGTTTTCTTTTTTGTGATCCACATACGTATGATTATCACCTAACTCATTATTACTTAAAATAACAATGCCGTTCATATTACTTTCACAGTTTTGTCCATTTTGAAAAAAGTTAAGGTTGTTTCTGGTAAACGCCCCTCCAAATAGCATAGTGTTTATTGTTGAAGCACTTTTTTCCTGCTGATTAACATTTGTTGTGTCAATAGTATTCTGAGAGCTCGAATAATTTTGTAGTTTATTTAGTTCAAGGCTTGAGTTTTTACTTAAACTAATTTCAGTTACATTATTAATAAAACACAGGTTTTTTGATAAGTTTTGAATATTTTCAACAATTTTAACTTGTGCGTTTTCATTTAAAATTAGTTTATTTCTAAACTGAACAAATGAATTGGAATTATACTTGTTTAAAAAAAGAATTTCAATTGGGTTTTCAACCACTACATTTTTATCAACAGAAATCTTAAACCCATGTTCAGCAAGCCCAGAATTTAAGGCCGTAATAGGATCTTCAAAACTCAAGTTTTCAAAAAAATTATTTTCTATTGTTACTCCTTTGATATTTGGCTTTTTATGTAAAAACCCATTTATAAAGACAATTTTATCACCAATATTTAGGCTTTGTTTTTTTATTTCCTCATCAGTAATTTCTGCCTCCTCTTTGTTAATTTGATAGTCTTCCGAAACAACTTTTTTTAGCGAAGTATATTTCCATTCCTCGTTTTTAGTTGTTGGAAAACCTGATTTGAAAAAAGAGGATATAGCCTCATTTTCCACATTGTTTTCATGGCAGTATTTTTCTATTGAATCTAGTAATCCCATTTAATTTTTATTTAATCACCCAATCATAGCCTTTAGCCTCTAGTTCAAGAGCCAATTCCTTACCGCCAGATTTTATTATTTTTCCATCATTAAGAACATGTACAAAGTCTGGAACAATATAGTTTAGAAGTCTTTGATAGTGTGTTATAATTATTGTCGCATTTTCTTTATTTTTCAGCTTATTTACTCCATTTGCAACAATTTTTAAAGCATCTATATCAAGTCCTGAATCTGTTTCGTCAAGAATTGAGAGTTTTGGCTCCAACATTGCCATTTGAAAAATTTCATTTCTTTTTTTCTCTCCTCCTGAAAACCCCTCATTCATATTTCTTGACAAATAGCCTTTTTTCATGTTAAGAAGGTCCATTTTTTCTCTCATTTTATCTAGAAGTTCTTTTGCTGAAATTGGCTCCATTCCTAAATTTTTTCTTTTTTCATTTATAGCAGCCTTCATAAAGTTCGAAACAGAAATGCCAGGGATTTCAACAGGGTATTGAAATGACAGGAATACTCCCTTATGAGCTCTTTGGTCTGGATCAAGATCAAGCAAGTCTTCACCTTCAAGATGAACAGTACCACCTTCTACTTCATAACTTTCATCTCCTGCAATAACGGCAGAAAGTGTGCTTTTTCCCGAGCCATTTGGACCCATTATTGCATGAATCTCTCCTGCATTTACTTCTAGATTAATTCCTTTGAGAATCTCAGTTCCCTCTATTCCAGCTTTTAAATTTTTTATTTTTAACATATTAATTTATTTTTTAACCGACACTTCCTTCTAAACTTATTTCTAATAATTTTTGAGCTTCAACAGCAAACTCCATTGGGAGCTGATTCAACACATCTTTGCAATAGCCATTTACTATTAAGGCAATTGCCTCTTCAGTGCCAATCCCTCTTTGATTGCAATAAAATAGTTGGTCTTCACCAATTTTTGATGTAGTTGCTTCGTGTTCAACTTGAGAGCTGTTATTTTTAACTTCAATGTAAGGGAAGGTGTGAGACCCGCATTTATCTCCCATCAATAAAGAATCACATTGTGAGAAGTTTCTAGAGTTTCTAGCTCCTTTGCTGATTTGTACAAGTCCTCTATAGCTACCATTACTTTTACCAGCACATATTCCTTTTGCAATAATTGTGCTTTTGGAATTTTTGCCAAGGTGAATCATTTTTGTTCCCGTATCTGCTTGTTGCAAGTTGTTGGTAACTGCAACAGAAAAGAACTCACCAATTGAATTGTCTCCTTTTAAAATACATGATGGATATTTCCAAGTAACTGCTGATCCTGTTTCTACTTGTGTCCAAGATATCTTAGCGTTTTTGTGACAAATACCCCTTTTGGTAACAAAATTGAAAACTCCCCCAACACCATCTTTATCGCCAGGATACCAATTCTGGACAGTAGAGTATTTAATTTCTGCATTATCCATTGCTATAAGTTCAACAACTGCAGCATGAAGTTGGTTTTCATCTCTTTGAGGAGCGGTACAACCTTCCAAATAACTTACATAACTTTCCTCATCAGCAATTAAAAGTGTTCTTTCAAATTGGCCAGTACCTGCCTCATTAATTCTAAAGTATGTTGATAGCTCCATTGGGCACTTAACCCCTTTTGGAATGTAACAAAAAGACCCATCAGAAAAAACAGCAGAGTTCAATGCTGAGAAAAAATTATCTCTTGTTGGAACTACTGTTCCTAAGTATTTTTTTACTAATTCTGGATGGTCTTTTATAGCATCTGAGATAGAGCAAAAAATGATACCAAGTTCTGCTAACTTATCTTTAAATGAAGTTGCAACCGAGACACTATCCATTACTATATCAACAGCTACACCGGCTAGTCTTTTTTGCTCATTTAAAGATATTCCCAGCTTGTCAAAAGTCTTTTTTAATTCAGGGTCAAGCTCATCCAAACTATTTAATTTTTTCTTTGTTTTAGGAGCGGCATAGTAAATTATATCCTGGTAATTTGGCTTAGGATAATCAATATTTGCCCAGTCAGGCTCATCCATTTCTTGCCATGTTTTGAATGCATTTAGCCTGTATTCTAACATCCATTCAGGCTCGTTCTTCTTTTTTGAAATTAACCTAACAACATCTTCGCTAAGACCTTTATCAATTTTATCTGTTTCAATTTCTGTTGTGAAACCATATTTATATTCAGTTGTTGTTACTTTTTCTAATAATTCGTCTTCTGACAATTCTTCTTTCATATTATTTAGTTTGAGAATTAAAGTGAAAAACTTTCTCCACAACCGCAAGTTCGACTTGCATTTGGGTTGTTAAAAACAAACCCTTTTCCGTTTAAACCATCTGAAAACTCTAGAGTGGTTCCAGCTAGGTAAAGGTAACTTTTTTTATTAATGAGCAATTGGATTTTATTGTCCTTAATTAATTCATCATCTTCATTTTTAGTCGTATCAAACTCAAGCTTATAGCTTAGACCAGAACACCCACCACTTTCAACGCCAACACGAACAAATTCTTTATTAGAATTTTCGTTACTCATAATTTGAAGAAGTCTGTCTCTAGCAGAATCACTAATTGTTATCATTAATAATTGATTTTTTGCAAAATTACAAAATTGCAACACAAAAACAGAAATCTTTTCTCATAAAATTATAAAAAAGTATAGTTTTTTTAAAAAAAAGCTATACAAAGTAAAATGTTTAAATTAAAGTATAATATTATAACTACTTTTGTATAATGAATTTAATTGATGATAAAACGCCAAGTATAACTCCAATTTCTTCTGTTGGAGAATTTAAATTAATTAATCACCTAACAAGTGATGTAAAGTCATACAATAAAAACACTGTTTTTGGTATTGGAGACGATTGCGCCGTTTATGATGGTAATGGCATATTAAGATTAATTAGCACTGACATGTTGGTTGAAGGAGTTCATTTTGATTTAGCATATACTCCTCTTAAACATTTAGGATATAAAGCAATCACAGTTAATATTTCTGATATATGTGCTATGAACGGAACACCAAAACAAGTTACCGTAAGTATAGCTGTTTCTAATAGATTTAGCGTTGAAGCATTAGAAGAGTTATATTCTGGGATCAAGCTGGCGTGTGAAAAATATAAAGTTGATTTAGTAGGAGGTGATACAACATCTTCAACTGCTGGAATGGTTATTAGTGTATCCATACTTGGAGAAGTTGATAAAAAGAAAATTACCTACAGAAGTGGTGCAAAAGCAAATGATTTATTAGTTGTAACTGGAGATTTGGGGGCTGCTTATTTTGGTTTACAAATACTTCAAAGAGAAAAAGAAATCTATAAAGACAATCCAACTATTCAGCCTGATTTAAGTGGTTACGATTATGCGTTACAAAGACAACTAAAGCCAGAAGCCCCTTCAAAATATCAAAAAATATTAGATGATTTAAAAATAATTCCGACTTCTATGATCGATATTTCTGATGGTTTGTCTTCAGAAGCATTACATATTTCTAAGTCATCCAATGTTGGTGTGTGTTTATATGAGGATAAAATACCAGTTGATCATACCGTTATGAATATGGCAGCAGAATTTAATCTTAATGCAATTGCATATGCTCTTTCTGGAGGTGAAGATTATGAATTATTGTTGACGATTAGTCAACAAGATTATGAGAAAATAAAAAAAGACCCTGACTTTACTATTGTTGGATATGTCACTGATATTTCAGAAGGAAATAGTTTTGTTGCTAACGATGGAAGTTCGCACCAATTAATAGCTCAAGGGTGGGATAGTACTAAATAAGATTATTTATTCATTAAATCTTCAATTTCCTCTAATTCGATAGGAATGTTTTTCATTAAGTCATCTGGCTCACCAGAAGTTACCAAAACGTCATTCTCCAAGCGAATGCCTATACCTTCCTCCCATATATAAATACCGGGTTCACAAGTAAAAACCATACCTGGCTTCATAGGTGTTGACGTATCTCCAACATCATGCACATCAAGGCCTAAAAAATGAGATGTTCCGTGCATAAAGTACTTTCTGTAAAGAGGGTTTTTTGAATCTTGATTTTTCACATCTAAACGATCAAAAAGCTTTAAGCCAATTAATTCTTCCTCCATAATTTTTATTACTTCTTGCTGCATTTCTTTGTGATCTGTTCCTGGCCTCAGCATACTTGTTGCTTCTTTCATAACTCGATGAACAGCATTATAGACGTTTTTTTGTCTATCATTAAAAACGCCATTTACAGGAACTGTTCTTGTGAGATCTGAAGTGTAATTTGCATATTCTGCCCCAAAATCCATTAATAATACATCTCCATCCTTGCATTGTTTGTTGTTTTCTATATAATGGAGCACACAAGAATCAGAACCCGAACCAATAATAGGTTGATATGCAAAGCCATTTGATCTGTTGGATAAAAATTCATGCATTAATTCAGCCTCAATCTCATACTCCATTATTCCGGGTTTAATTAATGGTAATATCCTTCTTAGCCCTTTTTCAGTGATATCACACGCTTTTTGCATAAGCTCAATTTCATAGCTTGACTTAACACATCTTAACTCATGCATTATAGGGGCAATTTCTTCAATTTTTTTTGTTGGAAAACTATCTTTTATATGTTTTCTATACCTATCATCACGAGTCTGAACTATTTTTGCCGCTCTACTATGAATATTTTTGTTCAAGTAGATAGTTGATACACTAGAAATTTCTTTTGACAAAAAATCATCCATTTCATGTAACCAAAAAATGTTTTTTATTCCTGAAGTCTTGGTGGCTAATTCTTTTGATAGCTTTGCCCCTTCCCAAATAGCAATAAGATCATTTGTCTCTTTAACAAACAGAAATTCTGATGTAGTATTATTTCGCTTGATTATTGCAAAAACACTTTCTTCTTGATCTATTCCTGTTGCCCAAAACAAATCGCTATTTTGTTTAAATGGCATTGTGCCATCTGAATTAGTTGGCATTATATCATTAGAATTAAGAATTGCAATGGAATCATCTTTTAATTTATTATTTAAGAGAGATCGATTATGAATAAAAAGATCGCAATTGATAGGCAAGTACTTCATGAAATTTATTTTTACACAAAGATACCAAAATCAATCATCTATCTAAAACCATTCTGAATTATAAAATTGTCTTGTTTATATGAGATATGGGTCGTACCTTTGCAAAAAGGTTTTTTATAAATGAAATTCTCATCAATTGTTAGAAAATTAATTATGGCCTTGTCTGGTCTGTTTCTAATCATTTTTTTAGTTACCCATCTTGTTATCAATTCATTTACTCTTGCCCCCTCAAAAGAACTTTTTAATGAAGCTGCTCATTTTATGGCAACTAACCCTATTATTTATGTAATGCAGTATGTTTTGGCGCTTGGTTTTATTATTCATATTGCCATGGGAATAAAATTAACCATTCAAAATAAAAGAGCAAGATCAAAAAATTATGCTTATAACCAAATGAGCAAAAACACTGATTTATCTTCTAGATCAATGATAATTTCTGGAGGTCTTGTGCTTGTTTTTTTAGTACTTCATCTACGAGATTATTTTTACCAAATGAAATTTGTCGGTTTACCTGAGGGAACAACAGATTATGATTTAGTTGTGAATCTGTTTTCAAACCCATATTATACTGGCGTATATGTTGTTTCCTTTATTGTTTTAGGATTTCATTTAAATCATGGTTTTCAATCAGCGTTCCAATCAATTGGGGCAAATCATGGAAAATATAATCCTATAATTAAAGCAGTTAGCGTAGGATATAGCATTACTATTGCTCTAGGTTTTTCTACTATTGCAATTTTTCATTTTATTAATCAATATAATTTTAGCTAAATGCAACTAGATTCCAAAATACCAGCTGGTCCAATAGCTGAAAAATGGACTAACCATAAGAATAAGATTAATGTTGTTGCTCCTGCTAACAAGAGGAATATAGATATTATTGTGGTAGGAACAGGTCTAGCAGGCGGATCTGCATCTGCTTCATTGGCTGAAATGGGCTACAATGTAAAGGCATTTTGTTATCAAGATTCACCCCGAAGAGCCCACTCAATTGCAGCTCAAGGAGGTATTAATGCGGCAAAAAATTACCAAAATGATGGAGATTCAATATACAGGCTTTTTTATGATACTGTCAAGGGTGGAGACTACAGGGCTAGAGAAGCAAATGTGTACAGATTAGCTGAAGTTTCTGTAAATATTATTGACCAGTGCGTAGCTCAAGGCGTTCCTTTTGCTAGAGATTACGGTGGCTTATTAGACAACAGATCATTTGGTGGAGTGCTGGTTTCAAGAACTTTTTATGCCAGAGGTCAAACTGGCCAACAATTACTTTTAGGCGCATATTCTGCAATGAATCGCCAAATAGCTAAAGGAAAAATCACTATGCACAACAGGCATGAAATGGTTGAGCTTGTAAAGGTTGATGGAAAAGCCAGGGGTATTATTGCTAGAAATTTAGTTACAGGTGAGCTTGAAAGACATGCTTCCCATGCAGTTGTAATTGCAAGTGGTGGATATGGAAATGTATTTTTTCTTTCAACCAACGCTATGGGATCCAATGTTACAGCATCTTGGAAAATACATAGAAATGGAGCTTTTTTTGCAAACCCATGTTATACACAAATACACCCAACATGTGTGCCTCGATCAGGAGAGCATCAATCAAAATTGACATTAATGTCAGAATCATTAAGAAATGATGGTCGAATTTGGGTTCCTAAAAGTAAAGATGATGCAGAATTGATTAGGCAAAAAAAATTAAAACCAACTGAAATTAAAGAAGAAGATAGAGATTATTATTTAGAAAGAAGATATCCTGCTTTTGGAAACCTCGTCCCCAGAGATGTTGCATCAAGAGCAGCTAAAGAAAGGTGTGATGCAGGTTTTGGCGTTAATTCTACAGGTGAGGCAGTTTATTTAGATTTTTCGTCAGCAATAATTCGATATGGAAAAGAAAAGGCGCTAGTAATGGGAATTCAAAACCCTTCAGATGAAAAAATCAAAGAATTAGGAGAGGAAGTTGTATCTCAAAAGTATGGTAATTTATTTCAGATGTATGAGCAAATAGTTGATGAAAACCCATACAAAACTCCAATGATGATATATCCTGCTGTTCATTATACAATGGGTGGTGTTTGGGTAGACTATAATTTAATGACTACAATACCAGGATGTTATTGTATTGGCGAAGCTAATTTTTCAGATCATGGGGCAAATAGATTGGGAGCATCAGCTTTGATGCAGGGATTAGCTGATGGGTATTTTGTTCTACCATACACTATTGGAGATTATCTTGCGGATGAAATTAGAACAGGGCCTATATCTACTGAAACAAAAGAGTTTGATCAGGCAGAAGATAATGTAAGGAATACTCTTGACAAGCTTATAAATATAAATGGAAGTAAGCCTGTTGATTATTTTCATAAAAGACTAGGTAAAATTATGTGGGAGTATGCGGGTATGGCAAGAAATAAAGAAGGATTAGAATTTGCAATTCAAGAGATTAAAAATATTAGAAGTGATTTTTGGTCTGATGTTAAAATTCCTGGGCAAGCTAATGAAATGAATAGTGAATTAGAAAAAGCAGGTAGAGTTTTAGATTTTTTAGAATTAGGTGAATTATTTGCAAAAGATGCTTTAGAAAGAACAGAATCTGCTGGCGGCCACTTTAGAGAAGAATCTCAAACTGCAGAAGGAGAGGCGTTAAGAAACGATCAAGATTTTGCATTTACTTCAGCATGGGAATTTGTTGGTGAGCCATCAGATGCTATATTACATAAAGAACATCTAGAGTTTAATGATATTGAATTAAAACAAAGATCTTATAAATAAAATTATATGGATTTAACGCTTAAAGTTTGGAGGCAAAAAAATAGTAGTTCTAAAGGAAAGATAGAAACCTATCCTATCTCAAATATTTCTAAGGACTCGTCATTTTTAGAAATGATGGATGTGTTAAATAACAATTTAATAGAAGAAGGGAAGGAGCCGGTTGCATTTGATCATGACTGTAGAGAAGGAATTTGCGGAATGTGTTCAATGTATATTAATGGTCAGGCTCATGGGCCATCAAGAGGAACAACAACATGTCAATTACATATGAGATCATTTAATGACGGAGATACAATTTTTATAGAGCCCTGGAGGTCAAAATCATTACCCGTTATAAAAGATTTGGTTGTCGATAGAAGCGCTTTTGATAGAATTCAGCAAGCGGGAGGGTTTATTTCAGTTAACACCTCTGGAAACACACAGGATGCTAATGCGGTTCCTATACCAAAAGAAAATGCTGATAAGGCTTTTGACGCTGCATCCTGTATTGGATGTGCTGCTTGTGTTGCTACTTGTAAAAACTCATCTGCAATGCTTTTTGTAGCAGCAAAAGTTTCGCAATATTCTTATTTACCTCAAGGAGAGGTTGAGGCCAAGGATCGAGTTATTAATATGGTGGAGCAAATGGACAAAGAAGGATTTGGAAATTGTACAAATACAGGTGCTTGTGAAGTGGAGTGTCCAAAAGGAATTTCTCTTGAATATATTGCCAGAATGAATAGAGAGTATTTGAAAGCTTCTCTTATTAAAGATAAAAAGTAAATTGTTTTATTACTAAAATCCAAACCGTGGATTCTAATTTAGATGTTTCAATTTTTCAGATAGACTTATCTTACAAAGATAAAGAGCAAAATCTAAATTTAATTGATAAATTATCAGATCATATTTCATCATCAGATATACTTCTACTTCCTGAAATGTTTAACACCTCATTCATCACAAATGATGTTTCAATTGCTGAAGAAATGGATGGTCCTACAATACGTTGGATGAAATTGATGGCCAAGAAAAAAAACGCATCTGTTGTTGGAACAATTTTGATTAAAGAAGATGGATTGTATTACAACAGGTTACTTTGGGTAAATAAAAATGGCGATGTTCAATATTATGATAAGTCCCACCTGTTTTCTTTGGCTAAGGAAGATAAATATATAACTAAAGGAAAAAACAAAATCATTATCAATGAAAATGGGTTTAATATTTGTCCTTTGATTTGTTATGATATAAGATTTCCTGTCTTTTGTAGAAACCAAGATGAATATGATGTTTTAATTTTTCTGTCAAGTTGGCCAGAGAAAAGAATTGATGCTTGGGATACTTTGTTGAAAGCAAGATCAATTGAAAATCAATGCTTTACTATTGGGGTTAATAGGGTAGGCAAGGATTTCTCAGGTTACTTATTCCCAGGCCATTCTTTAGTTTTTGATAGCTTGGGTAATCCATTATTAGATATGGCAAATAATAAAAATATGGTACAACAAGTTGTATTATCTAAAGACAAATTACAACTTCAAAGAAGACAATTAAAATTTTTAAACGACAGGGATAGATTTATTATTAATTAATAAAGCAGTCTAATTCAACGGTCCAATTTTCTCTAACACTTATGGTTTCATTATAAATATATACTTTTTCAGGAAGTTTATTTAAGTTGAAGTTTCCACTATCCCAAAATCTATTTTTGTTTTTATCAACGATTACTTTTAACGTATAGTTTTCAGGAATAATATTTTCAATAATATAAGGCGCGCTAGAAACACTTGCTTCTTTTACAAGCTTTTTATCATTATAAAGCTGTATGATAAGCTGATCTTCAATATTACAATTAATAACAATTTTTGTTTTATTTATAATTTCTTTTATCTCTACAGTGTCTTTTTTTTCCGCTAATTTTTTTATTGGATTGTACATTAAAAGTTCAATTTTATTAGAGTCACTAGCGTTAACTTTTGATTTGTAAAACCCAATTAAATCACCTTCATGATAAGCATAGTCTATTCCATCAATACAGAAAATTCTAAAATCATTATTGTTTAGGTTGGTCATTAAAAATTCTCCATTACTATTTGTTTTAGTAACGTATTTGGGTTTTTTAATAAAACTCAAAGAATCAGCATTGGAAAAATCTTGCAAAAAAACATGAGTGTTGGCTTTTGGCTCAAGAGTATAAGCATCTATTACTACACCTTTAATAGAGAGACTATCTAAATAGCTTCCAGTAGAAAAAGAAAATCGTAGATTTTCTAAAATATTCCCTTCATTTAAATCTTTTATACAATTATCCAAGTTAATACTATAAGTAGTGTTTTTTTCTAGTTTGTTATCAAGGTCTAGAGCAAGAGTTTTGTTTTTTATTTTGAAATTAACGGGCTCTTTTGTTAATGGAGAAATACTAAAATTTTCTGACCAATTGTTTGGCACAACATTCTCATTAAATTCAAAAACTATATTTTTTTTTGTAAAATTAATTGTGTTGTTTTCTGTTGTAGCATTTATTAAGACGGGGGGAGAAGCATCTTTTTTGCCCCCTGATGGCATTACAATATTTGCACAACTTACAATTAAAAAAGAAAAAAGAAAAAAGTGAATAATTTTTTTGATTACCCACATTAGTTTATTTGATATAGTTTAGAATACTTTTAAAAAGGTTAACACCATCAACGTTACTTAAAAGGGGATCTGCTGCTCTTTCAGGGTGAGGCATCATGCCAAAAACATTTTTGTTTTTATTACAAATTCCTGCGATATTAGCTAATGATCCGTTGGGGTTAGAGTCATCAGAAATATTTCCATTTTTATCACAATATTTAAAAATAATTTGATTGTTTTTTTCCAATTCTTCAAGTGTTATATCATCAGCAAAAAATCTTCCCTCACCATGAGCAATAGGTATCTTAATTGCCTGACCATTATATTGATTAGTAATTAAAGTATTATTATTATTATTCACTTTTAAATAAACATTTTTACAGATGAATTTGTTGTTTGTGTTGTGTAGCAGAGCACCAGGCAATAATCCGCTTTCAGTTAATATCTGGAATCCATTACAGATGCCAATTAGGTACCCGCCATTTTCCGCAAAATTAATTACCTCTTTCATAATTGGAGAAAATTTTGCAATAGCCCCTGATCGCAAATAATCTCCATAAGAAAAGCCTCCGGGAAGAAAAATAACATCACAATTTTGAAGATCTTGATCTTTATGCCATAGCTCAACAACTTGTTGTCCTATTGTATTTTGAATTGCAAAGATTATGTCTTTGTCGCAATTTGATCCAGGAAAAATTACTACTCCGAATTTCATTTTTTTATTTGTGTAAAGTTACATATTAAATCACAATGTTCCATCTATAATAGAAAGATGTAAAAATAAAAACATAAAATAAAATATTTGCTAAGTTTCTTTTTTTAGTGTAAGTAAAATAATTTGCTATAATAACACTTAAAGGAGTTAGTAAGATGTACCAATTATATGATGAGCCAAAGCTGGATATTATAATTGATAAAATTAGGTATGCTAGAATTACAAAAAATGATTTTCTTGAACGAATACTTTTTTTATATAACCAATTAAAAAACTCTAAAATTGAAATAAAAGTAATTAAGCCAAAAATTATAAAGATCTTTTGATAAGATTTTATGAAAGCAATAATTTCTAAATCTTTAAAGGATACGACTGGCAAATTATAAATTAAGTTTAAATCTATTTTTTGACCAGTTATGCTCTTGAAAATGAAATAAAAAATTAAAGGCATAGACAAACCCAGAAATGACACAAAATAAGATCTCCAGTTATTATAACTATAAACTAAGCTAGAAAGAATTAAAAGTAAATACATTACAATCATAATAGGATTTATTATTATGATTACACTTAAAACAAAAGAACTACAAAAAACTTCATTGAATGGATGTTCTTTTTGATATGATTCAAGTAAGAAATTTAAAAAGAAAAGCATTAAAAAGCTTGAAAATAAGTCAATACCAGCCTGTAGGTTAAAAGTGTTTAATAAAACAAATACAGTGGCAATAATTAAATTTTCTTTTTTTATTACATCATTTTTATAAATCAAATTATTTAGCCCAAAGGCATGTAATAAAATAAAAAAAGAAGAAGATAAAAAAAGGAACAAACCATACTGATTGGAATTAAAAAAATCAAAAGAATAATTTTTTATAATTGGGATAGTTAGAAAAATTAGACCAAAAACAACAAAATATAGTGTTGTTTTTGGTTTGGGCGTTATTAATTTTTCTAGAAGCATTTATTAATTTAAAAATACATAAATTTGAAATCTAAAATTTAAATACTATGTTGAAAAATTTTTGGATTGCTATTGGTGACTTTTTTACAGCAACATTTGAGGTTATGCCACTAATTGGAAATAAGATAAACTATCTATATATTCTTATTATTTTTCTTTTCTTAGTTACCTGGACAGCGATCATGTTTAGGCACAAAAAAAATGGAGAGGAACATCGGTCTTTATAGATCAAATCCAATATCTTTTCTGTAATTCTTTCCAGTAAAGTTAATTTTTTCAGCTCCCAAGTAAGATTTTCTTAATGCGTGCTGCATGTCTTTTCCAAATGAAGTAACGGCCAAAACTCTCCCGCCGTTTGTTTTAATGCTTTTATTTTCAATTTTAGTTCCTGCATGAAAAACAATATTTTCATTACACTCTTCCAAATTGCTAATTTCAAAACCTTTTTCATATTCTTCAGGATATCCTTTTGAGACAAGCATTACAGTTGTTGCAAAATCCTCAGTAATATCTAAATCTTTTTCGCTGAATGTTCCATCTTTTATTCCTTTTAGCAGATTTAAGAAATCTGATTTAATTCTTGGAATAACCACCTCTGTTTCTGGATCACCCATTCTAACATTGTACTCTATAACTTTTGGTTCAGCCCCAACTTTTATTAAACCAATGAATAAAAACCCTTGATAATTTATGTTTTCTTTTTTTAACCCATCAATAGTTGGCTTAATAATTTCCTGTTCAATTTTTTCCATAAAAAAACGGTCAACAAATGGAACTGGAGAAATTGCCCCCATACCACCTGTATTCAAACCTGAATCTCCCTCCCCAATTCTTTTATAGTCTTTTGCAGTTGGAAGAACTTTATAAGAATCACCATTAGTTATAACAAAAACAGATAATTCGATGCCATCTAAAAACTCTTCTATTACAACTTTGGAACTTGCCTCACCAAATTTCTGATTAAAAAGCATTGAATTTAGTTCTGATTTAGCTTCATCTAAATCATTGATTATAAGAACCCCTTTACCAGCAGCAAGCCCATCAGCTTTTAAAACATAAGGTGCAGACAAGCTTTCTAAAAAAACATAACCCTCCTCAATAGTTTCTTTTGTAAACGTCTGGTATTTAGCAGTAGGAATATTATTTTTAGTCATAAATTCTTTTGCAAAATCTTTACTTCCTTCTAAAAGGGCTCCTTGCTTTGAAGGTCCAATAACAGAGATATGATTAATTTCCGGGTCATTTTGAAAAAAATCAAAAATCCCTAAAACTAATGGGTCTTCAGGTCCTACTATAACCATTTCAACGTCTTCTTGAACAACAAATTTTTTAATTTTTTTAAAGTCTGTTACATTAATCTCAATATTTTGGCCGACCTCACTTGTCCCAGCATTACCAGGTGCAATAAAAAGTTTGTTGCAAGAACTACTTTGAGATACTTTCCATGCTAAAGCATGCTCTCTACCACCACTTCCAAGAATTAATACATTCATTTATAAATAATTTAATTTTCCATAGCCTGAAGAATTTCATCAGTCAGTTCCATATTGTGAAATACTTGCTGCACATCATCATTTTCTTCTAATAAATCAAGAAGTTTGATAACTTTAATAGCCTCGTCAGAGCTGATTTTTTTTGTGTTTAACGGGATTCTTTGTAATTCAGAATTTTGAATTTCTATTTCAAGCTCTTCAAGTTTTTTTTGCATGTTGCTAAAATCTGGAAAGTCACAATACACTGTAATTGCTTCCTCATCAACTTCCATTTCTTCTAAACCACCATCAATTAATTCCATTTCAAAATCTTCAAGAGAAGAATTTATATGTTCAGGAGAAATTGTGAAAACCCCCTTTCTGTTAAAAATAAATTCAAGCGAACCATTAGTTCCAAGGGCGCCATCACATTTGCTAAAATAGGACCTTACATCTGCAACCGTTCTGTTGTTGTTATTTGTTGCGCAGTCCACAAAAATGGCTATTCCATTCACGGCATATCCTTCTAATGAAATTTCTTCATAGTTTGCAGTTTCTTTGTTGCTTGCTTTTTTTATAGCTCGCAAAACATTGTCTTTTGGCATGTTTGCCGCTTTAGCATTCTGCATTACCTGTCTTAAACGAGAATTTGTTTCGGGGTTTGGGCCACCTTCTTTTACAGCCATAACAATATCCTTTCCAATGCGAGTAAACGTTTTCGCCATTTTTGACCAGCGCTTCATTTTCCTCGCTTTTCTAAATTCAAATGCCCTTCCCATCTATTGTTTTTGTATCAAAAATAATATATTAATCGTCTAATTGCAATACAGATAAAAATGCTTTTTGAGGTATTTCGACATTTCCGACTTGTCGCATTCGCTTCTTACCTTTTTTTTGTTTTTCTAATAACTTTCTTTTTCTTGTTATATCACCACCATAACACTTTGCAGTTACATCTTTCCTTAGCGCTTTAACGGTTTCTCTAGATATTATTTTTGACCCAATAGCAGATTGTATTGCTATATCAAATTGCTGTCTTGGGATAAGTTCTTTTAACTTGGCACATAGTTTTTTACCAAGAGTGTATGAATTGTCTTTATGCACTAGTGCAGATAAAGCATCAACGGGAGCTCCGTTTAGTAAAATATCAAGTTTTGCTAGATTTGACGTCTTATACCCTATTGGGTAATAATCGAATGACGCATAACCTTTGGAAACTGATTTTAGTTTGTCGTAAAAATCAAAAACAATTTCACCAAGAGGCATCTCAAAAGTTATTTCAACCCTATCAGTAGTTAGGTATACTTGGTTTTTTAATTCACCTCGTTTGGCTATACATAAATTCATCACTTGACCAATAAACTCAGCTTTGGTAATAATTTGAGCCTTAATGTAAGGCTCTTCAACATATGACAGAGTGCTAGGGTCAGGATAATCACTTGGGTTGTGAATAATCATTTTTTCTCCATTTCCAGAATAAGCATAATATGATACGTTAGGGACAGTAGTAATTACAGTCATCTCAAACTCTCTTTCAAGCCTTTCTTGAATAATCTCCATATGAAGCATACCCAAAAAACCACATCTAAAACCAAATCCGAGTGCAGCAGATGATTCTGTTTCGTATGTAAGTGATGCATCATTAAGCTGAAGTTTTTCCATTGAACTTCTTAACTCTTCAAAATCCTCTGTATCCACTGGATATATTCCGGCAAAAACCATAGGCTTAACTTCTTCAAACCCCTTAATTGGGTTGTCTGCTGGACTAACAAAAGATGTAATAGTGTCACCAACTTGAACTTCTTTTGCATCTTTAATTCCAGAAATAATATATCCTACTTGACCAGCCGACATTGCTGCTTTAGGGTCTTTATGAAGTTTCAAAGCCCCAATTTCTTCAGCTAAATATTCTTTTCCGGTAGACATAAATTTAACCTTCTCACCTTTTCTGATTGTTCCATTAATTATTTTAAAGTAAGCTTCAATTCCTCTAAATGTATTGTATACAGAGTCAAAAATCATCGCTTGTAGAGGCGCTTCAGCATTACCAGTTGGAGCAGGAACTTGAGTAATTATAGCACGTAAAACATCTTCAATTCCCGCACCTGTCTTTCCACTAGCTGGAATAATTTCATCTTCCCCACATCCAAGTAAGTCAATTATCTGATCTTTAACTACTTCCGGTTCGGCACTTGGTAAATCAATTTTATTTAACACAGGGATTATCTCTAAATCATTATCTAAAGCTAGATATAGGTTTGAAATAGTTTGGGCCTGAATTCCTTGAGCAGCATCAACAATTAGCAAAGCCCCTTCACATGCTGCAATTGATCTAGATACTTCATAAGAAAAATCAACATGGCCCGGCGTGTCAATTA
>JBJKXM010000002.1:0-18512 GCA_045561575.1 Flavobacteriales bacterium | reverse complement strand
TCAGAATCAGACATTACTAGTTTGGTTTTGTTGCTAGTACAATCTTATACTTATTTCTGTAAGCAATATCCATAACTTTTACTACATGCTCAATATCTACTGTTTTATCAGCGTGTAATATAATTGCAGGTTCTTCTTGATTTGCTAGAATTGATTTCAATTCATTTTCAAGATTACTTTCGATAACTTGATTTTCATTAATATAAAAGTCTAATTCTTTATTTATAGAAATTGAAATTGTCTGCTTCTCAAGTGTCTTTGCTTTGCTATTTGGTAATAAAAGCTTGAGAGCATTAGGACTTACTAGGGTAGAGGTAAGCATGAAAAAAATAAGTAATAAAAAAACAATATCTGTCATTGAAGACATATTGAAATTTGGGCTTACTTTATTTCTACTTTTAAGAGCCATTATTCATTATGGTGTAGAAGATCTAAGAATTCTGTAGTTCTTGCTTCAAGTTGGAAGATAACCTTATCAATTTTACTTACAAGATAATTATATGCAATATATGCAATAATACCCACAACTAATCCACCTACAGTTGTTACCATTGCAGTATAGATTCCTTTAGATAGCATTTCTACATCAATATTTCCACCAGCACTTGCCATTTCATGAAAGGCTACAATCATACCAATTACAGTTCCAAGAAAACCAATCATTGGAGCAGCACCAGCAATTGTTGCTAAATTTGCTAGATTATTTTCCATTTTATAAACCTCTAATTTTCCTTGATTTTCAATAGCCGCTGAAATATCAGTCATTGGCTTATCAATTCTATCAATGCCCTTTTCAATCATTCTTGAGACAGGATTGTTAGTATTTCTACATAAAGTTTTTGCCGCTTGAATATCTTTTTGCTCAACAAAATTTTTGATGCTTTTTAAAAAACTTTCATCTTCAATGCCTGCTTTTTTAATGGTAGAAAATCTTTCAAATAAAATATATATTGCATAAATGGATAACAGACCCAATGTTCCCATTATTATATTCCCACCAATGCCTCCAGAGCTTATTAATTCTAATATTGAAAGTGTTTTTTCTTCAACAATTGGGTTACTAATGCTATCGGTATTAATTTGAGTTTGTAAAAGCATAGTTAGATTGTTTTATTTAATAAACGAATTAAGTTTTAAAATTATTGCATTAGAATATATGTCATGGCTCCAGCTGCGTATCCGATTAAGGCTAAAAATGATATGTTTTTTAGATACCAAATAAAATCGATTTTTAGAATTCCCATTACAGCAACACCAGCTGCTGATCCGATAATTAATACCGAACCACCTGTTCCAGCACAATATGCTAAAAACTCCCAAAACATTCCGTCAGCAGCATACATCCCAGCCTCTGCAATAGGATACATTCCCATTGCTCCTGCAACCAAAGGAACATTGTCTACAATTGAAGATAGAAGACCGATAATTACATTGATTATATATATTCCCTCTGCAGTTTGTCCATTAAAAGTTGTATCTAAATATTTAGCTACAATATCTAATTGCCCTGCTGATTGTAAAGAGGCAACAGCTAAAAGAATACCCAAGAAAAAGAAAATGGTTGGTGTATCTACTTTTCTTAAAACACCTATAACAGATAGTTGTGATTTTTCTTCGTGGTTTTTACTTCTGTGAATTATTTCTGTAACTAACCATAAAACCCCAAGTGATAAAAGCATACCAACATATGGAGGTAAGTGTGTTACTGTTTTAAAAACAGGAACAAAAAGTAATCCGCATACACCTAAATAAAAAATTAGATTTCTCTCAAATGGTGTAGTAGGGTTTTTTTTATGTTCAGCTAACTCAGTATCTACAGGTCTTTCTACGTCTCCTTTTAATTTAAATGAAAGATAAATTAATGGAACAACTGCACATACAATGGATGGAACTATTACGGCAGTTACAATATTGGCAGCACTAACTTGTCCACCTATCCATAGCATAATAGTTGTAACATCACCAATAGGTGACCATGCTCCACCAGCATTTGCAGCAAGAATTAAAACTCCAGCAAAGAGCCATAATGTTTCTTTGTCTTTGATCAGTTTTGGAAGCAATGCCGCCATTACAATTGCTGTAGTAAGATTATCAAGAACAGCAGAAAAGAAAAATGTGATTACACTTAAAATCCAAATCAAATAAACTTTTTTGTTTGTTGTTATTTTATCAGTTATGATAGAAAAACCTTGATGGGCATCAACTAATTCAACAATTGTCATTGCACCTAATAGAAAGAAAAGAATTTCTGCAATGTCAACTATGTGATGTTGAATTTCATGTGTTAGGGTATGATGATCGATCCCTGAAAAAGCAAAAAGCCCCCAACCTAATCCTCCAATTATTAATGCTGATGCTGCCTTATCAACTTTTATTGGATGTTCTAATGCTATAGCTGCGTAGCCTACTACAAAGACTACGATCATAAGTGTAATTATCATGTTTTGTTAGGTTTAATTATTTTGGTGCAAATATACTGATGAAGATGGGAAGGCAAAGTCACTGTTATGTTTTTTTACAATGTCCATTATTTTGTAATTAACATCTTCTTTCACATCAATCAAATCTTCCCATTTTGGACTATTAACATAATATAGAACCATAATGTCTAAAGAGCTAGCGCCAAACTCTTGAAATCTTACTTTACCTTCTTCATTTGTTTTTTCATGACTGTTAATCATTTCTTGAATGTCACTAACAATATTTTTGATTTGTTCAGTACTTGTATCATAAGTTAATCCTATATGAAATTTTACTCTTCTAACAGGTCGAAGTCCTAAGTTATCAAGTTCTGCATCAATCATTTTTTTGTTTGGTACTGTAACTACGCTTTTATCAAATGTTTTGATACGAGTACTTCTAAATCCAACTTTTTCAACTAAACCAGTTACAGTTCCAACTTTAACAATATCACCAACCGTAAATGGTCTATCAAAAAATATTGTAAAAGATCCAAGTAAATTTTCAAGACTCTCTTTTGATGCCATTGCAATAGCAATACCACCAATACCTAATCCTGTTGCTAAGGCTGTTATGTTTATGTCAAATACATTTCCTAAAATAAAAAATAGAGCAAATATGACAACAAGAATTCTACCAATCTCAATAGCAAATGGGATTAGTTGATCATCCATTTTGTTCTCAGTTTCAGCTGCCCTTTGCTTTAGTATAAGACCAATGTAATCTATTACTTTTACAAATATTTTATAGATGGCATATATTAAAAATAATGAAAAGATTTTCGAAAATATGCTTTGAAAATTTTCATCAATAAAAGATGGATAAGACACATAGCTAGCTCCAAAATAAATAAAGCATAAAACAATAAAAAATCCAATTGGCTTGGTTAATAGTTCATCAAATTTATCAATGCCAACATTATTATCTTTTTTACCAACAACTTTGTAAAGTATGTTACTTAGATATTTTGAAATTAGTTTTTTAAAGATTAATCCAATTAAAATTATTCCAAAAAAGTAGATGTAATCCTTTATAGAATTACCTAAAAAATTAGTTAGTAAAATTTCTGTATCCATTTACTGAGAAAGTTTTTTTAATGCAATTTCAAAAGCTGTTCTAGCAATTTGTTTTTTGCTGTTATTTGCTTTATAAGATTCTTGTAATGCATCATAAATTGTTTTTGAAACTGATTCAAATATAGCAAAATCAGTCATTTCAATATTTTGTTCCATTAAATATGAAAATGTTCTAGCCATACCGCAATTAGAAATAAAATCAGGAATAATACTAACTTGTTTATCTGCCTCTTTAGCAATTGGCCCAAAAAATATTTCTTTATCAGCAAAAGGAACATTAGCTCCACACGAGATAACTTCTAAATTACCTTTAATCATATCTTGCAAATTGTTGCTGGTAACTAACCTAGAGGCTGCTGCAGGAATGAAAATTTCAGCTCCTATTTCCCATATGCTATCATTTATTTCTTCAAATGATTTTATGTTTTCATCTTCTAGAAAATTAGCAGATCTATTTTCTAAAAGTTCACACACTTTATTAAAAGAAAAACCATCTTTATTTATTAAACCACCATTCTTATCAATAATTCCAACAATTATTGCTCCTTCTTGTGCAAGATAATAGGCTGCAGTTGCTGCAACATTTCCCCAACCTTGAATAATAACTCTTTTATCTTTTATTGCCCCACCATATATGTTATAATAATGGACAACAGATTCGCAAACTCCATAGCCAGTGATTAAATCACCAACTGTATAAATTTTAGAACCTTTTGGTGCAAGCTTTGAAGAGGTAACTTTTAATGGCACACCTGATGAAAGTTGATCTATGATTTTGTCTTTTTCTTTTCCTTCAAGTTTAAAATGACCATTGATAATTCCTTCTAAAGGAAATAATATTCCTTCGTTTTTACAAAAAGGTATTACTTCTTCAACTTCATCAACATTCATATCACCACCAGTGCCATAATATGACTTTAAAATTGGTTTAGCAGCTTTATACCATCTTTTGAGTACGTCTTTCTTTCTTGGATCTTTAGGGTCAAAATCAATTCCTGACTTACCCCCACCAATATCTGGTCCAGCAACTGCAAATTTAACTTCCATAGTTTTAGCTAATGATAAAACCTCATTTCTTGTTACTCCTGCTCGCATTCTTGTACCTCCTGCAGCTGCACCTCCTCTAAGTGAATTAATTACTATCCAGCCTTTTGCATTTGTTTCTGTATCCTTCCATTCAAATACTATTTCAGCTTCTTTCTGCTCAAATTCATTCATTAATTTCTCCATCTGTGTTTTAGTTTTAAATGTGATACAAATATAACATTACTTTACTATTTTGGTAGGTGAATCACCCCACTACACGAATCTCTATCTGCCCCAGTAACATCTTTTAAACAATTTGTTTCATTTCTATCTTTGAGAACTCCTAAAAATCCAAAAATCATTGCTTCCTTAAATTCTAAATTTAATGGATCAGCAATAATAATCTTGGAATTTGAATATTTTTTTATTCTATTACAAAGAAATGTATTGTAGGCACCCCCTCCTGTAATGTAAACCGTTTCATCTTTAAGAATTTTACCAATTTGCAATCCAATATGTTCGTAAAAAGTTGCTAATAGATCTTGTGTTTTTAATTTTAATAACTCAGGCATATTTAAAATTTTTTTTTCTAACCATTCTCTACTTAGTGATTTGGGATTTTGGCGGCCGTAAAAATCAAGTTTATTTAATTTATCAAGTAACCTAATATTAACACCCCCTTTATCACCTATTTCTCCATTTCTGTCAAATTCAATATTTAATTTCATTGCTAAGTAATTCAATATAATATTAGCAGGACATATGTCATAAGCAATAATTTTATCATTGTTTTTTATTGATACATTGGCAAATCCGCCAAGGTTAAGACAATATTTATAATCATTAAATAGGTATTTATCTCCAATTGGAACAAGTGGGGCCCCTTGACCATTGAGTTTTACGTCTAAAGATCTAAAATCTGATATTGTTTTTAGTTTTGTAGTATTTGAAATGCTTTGACCATCACCTATCTGTAGCGTAAATTTTTGATCTGGATTGTGAAAAATTGTATGTCCGTGCGAAGAAATAAAATCAATGTTTGATTTATCATTTTTCATAAATTTATTTATTTCTAATCCAATGAAACGACCATAATCAATATTAATTTGATTAATTTCCTTTTTGTCTTTTAAATGTGTCTTTTTTAGATTTTCTTTCCAAGATTTAGAGTATTTTATTGTTATTCCTTTTTCAATTTCATAGCACCATGATTTTTTTTTAGAAAAATGACACTTGACTATATCTAAACCATCAAGAGAAGTGCCTGACATAACACCAATAACAGTGTACTTATTAAACTTATTCATCTAGATTCAAAGATAGTTGAAAAAGTGTATTTTTGTTAGAACAAAACTAAAATATAATAGGATGAATTTTGAATTGACTGAAGAGCATATAATGATACGCGATGCTGCTAGAGATTTTACTCAAAATGAATTATTACCAGGAGTAATCCAAAGAGATGAAGAACAAGCATTTCCTGCTGAGCAAGTTAAAAAGATGGCTGAGCTTGGTTTTATGGGAATGATGGTAAGTCCAGAATATGGGGGTGGTGGAATGGATACGATATCTTATGTTTTAGCAATGGAAGAAATTTCAAAAGTAGATGCGTCTGCTTCTGTAATTATGTCTGTAAATAATTCTCTGGTTTGTTGGGGTATTGAGACCTATGGTTCAAAAGAACAGAAGGATAAGTACTTAAAAAGACTTGCTACTGGAGAAATAATCGGTGCATTCTGTTTGTCTGAGCCAGAAGCTGGAAGTGATGCTACTTCTCAAAGAACAACAGCTATAGATAATGGAGATCATTATATTTTAAATGGAACAAAGAACTGGATAACCAATGGAAATTCTGCATCAGTATATCTTGTTATTGCTCAAACAGATCATTCATTGGGTCACAAAGGAATTAATGCTTTTATTGTAGAAAAAGATACACAAGGAGTAATAGTTGGGAAAAAAGAAGATAAACTTGGTATTAGAGGATCTGATACACATTCTATTATGTTTACTGACGTTGTTGTTCCAAAAGAAAATAGAATTGGTAAGAATGGATTTGGTTTTTCTTTCGCTATGAAAACTTTATCAGGAGGTAGAATTGGAATTGCTGCCCAAGCTTTAGGTATTGCATCGGGTTCATATGAATTAGCTTTAAAATATTCAAAGGAAAGAAAAGCTTTTGGAAAAGAAATCAGTAGACATCAAGCAATAGCTTTTAAGCTTGCAGATATGGCTACTGAAATCGAAGCAGCAAGAATGTTGTGTTATAAAGCTGCTTGGCTAAAAGATAGAGGTGAAAATTATGATAAAGAAAGTGCAATGGCTAAGGTTTATGCTTCTGAAACTGCTATGAAATCATCAACTGAAGCAGTTCAGATTCATGGCGGATATGGATTTGTAAAAGAATACCATGTCGAAAGGTTGATGAGAGATGCAAAAATTACACAAATTTATGAAGGAACATCTGAGATTCAAAGAATAGTAATCTCAAGATCAGTTTTAAAATAATATATTATGAAAAAAGGTATTTTAATCGTTTTAATTCATTTTGTCTTTAGTTCAATCTCTTTTGGACAAATAAATTCAGAAAGAACTAAAAGTAATTCTGCTTATTTAAGCTTTTTACCTTCTAATTTAAAATCAAATGATTTAAAACCAAGTGACATTCCAAGTAAATTAGTTTTAAAACAAATGGGTTTCTCTGATGAAGAAATAGATGAGGCAATGGATTATAAATACAGTAGAGGAAAATATAGTAAGTCTACTCAAGAATTTTCTGATACTCTATCAAATATTGATCGTTTTAATATGTTTTTTGATGATACTCTAGCTGTTGATTCAACAATTTATCCAAAAGCAAAAATTTATGGGCAGGATGTTTTTAGAAACAATAAACTTAAATTTTATCAAAAAGCGCTAGATGCAAAGGCACCAGAAAATTATAAAGTAGGTCCCGGAGATGAGATTAGTATTTCTATCTGGGGTTTTAATGAATTTTCAGAAACTTTAGAAGTTGATTCAAGGGGTTATATATCTCCGAGCTCATATGGAAGAATTTATGTTAAGGGCTTAACTTTCAAAAATATGCGTTCTCTATTAAAAAATAAGTTTAGCAAACTTTTTGATATGCAGAATTCGGAGATTGACGTTTCTTTATCATATTCTAAGGTCATAACTGTGAATATTGTTGGGGAAGTATATAATCCAGGATCATACGTTATTCCATCAATTAATACAGCGTTTAATGCGCTAATTTCTTCTAATGGGCCTACACAACTTGGATCTGTCAGAAATATTTATATTAAAAGAGATGGAAAAACTATCGATTCATTAGACATATATAAATTTTTGTTTGATCCTGAAAAGTCAAATGACATATATCTCCAGGACGGCGATTTTTTATTTGTTCCTCCTGCAAGAAAAATAGTTGAAGTTTCAGGCGCTGTTAAAAGGCCATATACTTATGAGGCGAAATTAGGAGAGACTGTTGGTGATATAATAAAATATGCTGGCGGTTTTTCATCAAAAGCTTTTAGAGATATTATAACTCTAAAAAGATTAGATTATAATGATATGAAGGTCTTTGATGTACATTCAGATGATTTTAATTCTGAGTTTATTAATAATGGAGATGAGTTAGTTGTAAATCATATTTCAAATAAGTTATCAAATGTAATTACTGTAAATGGAGGTATAGGAGTTTCTGGGGAGTATGAATTCAAAAAAGGGGAGAGGTTGTTGGATTTATTAGAAAGAGCAAAGTGTATATCACAAAAAACTTTTTTGAAGAAAGTTTACATAGTTAGACTTAATGAAGACAGAACAAAAAGTCATCTTTCTATTGATTTAGATAAAATTTTAAAAAACTCTAATCATGAAGATAATGTTTTGATACAAGAATATGATGTGGTAAAAGTATTATCAATTGACGATTTTGATGATAATTTTACAGTTTCAGTTGAAGGTGCAGTTAGAAATGCTGGAACTTTTAGCTATGGTGATGGAATGAGTTTGCAATCTGCTTTGTTTTTAGCGGGTGGTTTAACCCAGCAAGCAGAAGGAAGCCGAGTTGAGATTTCAAGAGTCATGGAATATGACTTAGCATCAAATAAATTAAAGCCACGAAGGGCTATAGTAAAAAATGTTAAGATTGGAAATGATTTAGTTCTAAGCCAAGAAGCTGAAGATTTTGAATTAAAACCTTATGATCAAATCTTTGTAAGGTTAAATCCAGATTTTGAACCAGTTATTAATGTTAAAATATTAGGTGAGGTTCAGTACCCTGGAACATATTCAGTTTTAAGAAAAAATGAAAAAATCTCTTCATTAATTTCCAGAGCAGGAGGACTAACAAATTATGCATACAAAGATGGAGTAAAAATGTATAGAAAGTTTGAAAGGGTTATAGATGAAGAAAATGAAAATTTGGAAATGAATATTTCTGATAAATTAAAAAAATCTATTTTAAATGACCCTCAAACAGCTTCAATTTATACAAAGGAACTAGAAGAAAACAATAGTTTATTATTTAGTCAAGATTTTTCAAATCAAAGAAAAAGTTTTACAACAGAAATGGTTTATCTCGATTTAAATAAAGCTTTAAAATCTAATCAATCCAAACATAATCTTGTTCTGCATGAAGGAGATAGTATAGTAATTCCAAAAACAATGGATGTAGTTCATATAACAGGGGAGTTGATGAATTTAGAAGGAAATTCAATAAGCGCACCATTTTTTAATAGCAAAAGAGCAAATTATTATGTGAAAAACTTTGCTGGAGGTTTTAGCAAGTCAAATGACCGAAATAATACTGTAGTTGTATATCCAAATGGTATAGCAAAAAAATCAAAGAATTTTCTTTTATTTAAAATCTCCCCAAAAGTTACTAAGGGATCAACAATTAGAGTTACTAGTAAAAATAAAAAGAGTAAAAGAAAAAATCAAAATAAAGTTGATTGGAACCAACAAATTGAGAATGCCATGTTAAAAATATCTGCGGTTTTAACATTGTGGGTTTTGGTTGATAGAGTACAGACACAATAGAAAACATATGTCTGAAAATAAAGAAATAGAAATACGAGATATTGTACTCACTTTAAAAGAAATAAAGAATGAAATTTTTTCTAAATCTCTGAAGATTGGATTTTTTGTTTTTATTTTTTCATTTTTAGCAGTTGTTTTTAATTATTTACAAGACTCGAAATATAAGGCTGAATTAAGCTTTGTAGTAGAAGACAAACAACAATCGTCCCCACTTTCATCAATGTCTGGATTAGCTAGTCAATTTGGATTTGACCTTTTTTCTTCGTCAAATACTACTTTTAGTCGATCAAATATCATGGAACTGCTAAAGTCTCGTGGAGTTATATCTAAAACTCTTCTTAGACCATGTAATATATCAGGCAAAAAAGAATTGTTTATTGATCATTTTATCTCTATATATGATTTAGATTCAGATTGGGCAGATGATATAGAACTGAATAAAATAAATTTTAATGGACAGCTAAATATAAAACATGATAGTATAGTTACATTAATTTGGAATAAGATAATCGAAGATCATATTTCTGTAGAAATTAGAAATGATGAAACAGATATTATATACCTTTCTTTTATCTCCTCTAATGAAAGATTTTCTAAACAATTTTCTGAAAATCTGATTGATGAGATGAGTAAAATGTATGTTGAATACCAAACAAAACAATCAACAAACACAATAGACTTTCTTCAAAATCGCTCAGATTCAGTTTTTAATGAATTACAATCTGCTGAAGAAGATTATGCAAGGGTAAAAGACATAAATCAAAGAATTATTAAAGCATCTGGGCGACTTAAAGAATTACAGTTAATGCGTAATGTTGAAGTTTTAAACACAATGTATTTAGAGCTTGTAAAGAATATCGAAGTATCTAAATTAACCTTGTTAAATCAAACACCTATAATTCAGGTTATTGATAAACCTATCTTACCACTAGAGGATAAAAAATTATCCCCTGTTATTATTTTTATTTTAGCTTTTGTACTTTCTAAAACAATAGCTATTTTCTATTTTGTTTTTAGAAAATTAGTCATAGACAGCCTAAATTAAGTTACAAAAGATCTACCAGTTTTTCTAACTGTTGTGATCTTGATCCCTTTATAAGAATTGTAGAGTTTCTAATAGTATGATTTTTTAGAAAATCTTTAAAATCTGCACTATCCTTAAAAGAATTAATGCTTGTAGCTTGACAAAACTCTTTTCCAATATAATAAGTAGTGATTTTTAAAGAATTGATTAAGTTAACAATGTCAGAGTGTTCATTTTGAGAAAATTTTCCAAGCTCTCCCATATCTCCTAAAATGCAAATTTTATTTTCTTTTTTTAACTTATAAAATGAATTTATCATTTTATTCATACTTGATGGATTTGCATTATAGGCATCAAGA
Organism: Flavobacteriales bacterium; assembly: GCA_045561575.1. Taxonomy (GTDB): domain Bacteria; phylum Bacteroidota; class Bacteroidia; order Flavobacteriales; family BACL11. Next base: position 7,524 of record JBJKXM010000002.1, on the reverse strand, counting down.
ATTATTAGATTATTTCCACTATCTATTACTTGTGATCTATTATTATTTGGTTTATAAGATTCTATTGATTTGAAAATATTTTTTTCTTTGATTTTAAAATATTTTGCTATTGCAATAGCAAGCATAATATTGTAAAATTGATAATCTCCAATTAAATGTGATTTTATTTCATAGTTATTATATATAGCTTCACAAAAAAACGATGTGTTTACTTTGGACCCAACAAAATCTCCTGTTTTCCCATATCTTATAGATTTAATTCCTTGAGAAATATCAAGTAAAATGTCATCATCACTATTAATAAATATTTGACCTTCTGTTTTTTTAATGTAGTCGTAAAGTTCTTTTTTTGTTTTTTTAACTCCTTCAAAGTTCTTAAAACCTTCTAGATGAGCTTTGCCTATATTTGTTATAACACCATAGTTAGGCTTAGCTATTTCACACAAAAATTTAATTTCACCCTGATGATTTGCACCCATCTCAATGATGCCAATTTCGTGTTTGTCTGTAATTTCTAATAATGTTAATGGAACTCCAATGTGGTTATTATAGTTTCCTTTTGTATATGCTGTATTCAATTCAGATGACAAACAAGAATTTATTAATTCTTTAGATGTTGTTTTACCATTACTGCCAGTAATTCCAATAATTGGTATTTCAAGATGATCTCTATGAAATGATGCAAGATCTTGTAATGTTTTTAATACATCATTTACCAATAAATAATTTTCATCTAGCTTATGTTTTACTTCATCTATAATTGCAAATTTAGCTCCCTTTTTAAGAGCTTCTTTGGCATATTCGTTTCCATTAAAATTTTTTCCTTTAAGAGCAAAAAATAATGAGTTTTTCTTAATTGCCCTACTATCAGTTGAAATATTAGGGAATTCTAGGAACTTTTTATATATATCAGAAATTTTCATAATAAAAAAAAACTTCATTTAAAAAAATGAAGTTTTTTTCTAGTTTAAATTAAATATTTATTTCTTACTGTAATCAACACCAGTTCTTTGATTTTCTTTATAGTTACTTTTTGGTGCGCCAACTCTGTCCATAGCACATCTAAATCCAATTGCATCAGAAGATTGATCTTGATCTAAAAATCTTCTTGTTCCAGGATTTAGCCAGTAAGCTCTATCTTTCCAAGAACCTCCTTTATAGACTCTTGTTCTATCTGTAACTAATGAAGATCCTCCATAATCATACATTTCACTACTGTTACCAGTTTTAGCAGGATCTTTATATTTTGAAGCTGTTCTATTCCACTTATCTAAAATAATAGATGATGTGTCTTTATCAGATTTTTCATTAAGATATGTATTCCAGTCTATTCCCATTTGTGATTCAATATCACCATCAAGGTAGTTAATGTTATCAGCTTTTTTGTAATTTCTTCTATATGCATTTTCAGCAACATCAACATCAACCATTATCATTCTTCCAAGACTATCTTTTTCAGCAATAAATCCATCTTCATCAGTTAATGGAGTTTGGTATACATTCCCTCTAAAAGGTCTATGGTCAGTTGTACTAGTTTGTTCAGTAACAGGTCTGTAAACATCAAGAACCCACTCTGAAACATTACCTGCCATATTGTATAAACCATAATCATTTGGCCAGTAATGTCGAACATCTGTTGTTATATCGGCATTATCATTTAGATTTCCAGCTACACCCATATTGTCTCCTCTTCCTCTTTTGAAATTAGCCATTATTTCTCCTTGATTGTTTTTATCACTATTTCTTAAAGATGCACCATTCCATGGAAATATTTTTCTATCCCCAATATTTTCTTCATTGGTGTTTCCTACATACCCAAGAGCAGCAAATTCCCATTCTGCTTCTGTTGGTAGTCGATATTTAGGAAGTAAAATTCCATCTTCCATTCTAACTTTTCTGAATTTTTCACCAGTTGATGGATCATAATTTCTTAATAGTCTTCCCTGAATCCCATCATATTGTCCAGCTAAATATGCTTCAGTATTAAATGTATTATCATCAATTTGTTCAGGATCTTCTTTTAAAATACCTTCATTTATTAATATTCTTTCGTTTACTCGATCAGTTCTCCAAACACAAAAGTCATTTGCTTGAGACCATGAAACTCCTACAACTGGATAATTGTCATATGCAGGATGTCTTAAATATTGAGATACATAAGGTTCATTGTAGCCTAATTTATCTCTCCAAACTAAAGTGTCTGGAAGAGACTTATTATAAACTTCAGGGTATGAGCTACCATAAACTCTTTTAAGCCATGTAAGGTATTCACGATAATCAACATTTCTAACTTCTGTCTCGTCTAAGTAGAAAGAGGAAACGGTTACTCTTTTAGGAACGTTGTTCCAGTCATACATAACATCTTGTTCTATTCTACCTTGAGTAAAAGAACCACCTTCAATAAATGTAAGTCCTGGGCCAGTCATTTGTTCTTTGAAATTTGTATTTACTTCAAATCCACCGTTTTTCGAATTATTATAATCCCATCCAGTAACAGAAGATTGCTGTTTTGAACATGAGCTGATTATAAATGCTATACTAATTGCAAAAATTAATTTATTTAGTTTCATAATTTAAATTTTATTTATAACTAGAATTGAGGGCAACTTATTGTATTAAATGATTTAGATCTAGTTTTTGTTGGCATATAAAGTGTGAATGAAATCTCATGTGCCCCTAAAGTATTACTGTTTTTAAGATTACTCACTGTTATATCATAACTATATCCAAATTTAAAATTGTCTTGAATTAAACCGACCATTACTATGAAAGCATCAAAATTCTCAACACTATTTCTAGCCCATAACCCACCAACAACAGGGCCTCTGTATACGTAAAGACCATAGTTAAATTGTTGAAAATCTTGTTGAGATTGGTATAAGAAGTTAGGTGATAATGTAGTTACATTATTTGCAAACTTATTAAGAGGGAAATTTCCTCCTGCGTGAATGGTAAGTTTTGTAGGTAATTGACTTTCACTTATAAAACCTTGTTCAGGTTGAGTCAAGTGATGTGCAGCAAATCCAAAATAAAGATTATCTGTGTATCCAATAAAACCAGTAGAAAAATCTGGATATTGAACAGAGCTTGGATTATTGTCTATATTTTCTTGTGTAGGATAGATGAAACCATATTTTTGATCAATCATATCTCCAAATGTTAATTCTGACCAATCAAGGTTAAGCATTCTAAAAGAAGCTTCAAATCCGGCTTTAATTGCAAATGATCTGCTAACTGCAAGATTATAAGAATAAATTAGGGAAGCAGTATTAAGTTGAATATTTCCATCACCACTTCTGTCATTTAAAATTAACACCCCTAATCCACCACCAACTTTATCAACGTGTTTGTCGTATGATACTGATGTTGTTACAAATGTTCTACCAATACCTGGCCATTGATCCCTGTAATTTAAGTTTGTTCTAGGAGCTCCTTTTGGGGCTGCACCAGCAAAAGCAGGGTTTAAATACAGAGGATTTGCATAAAATTGACTAAATGCAGGATCTTGAGCCTTTAAATCAATACTAGTAAAAAAAGCTACTGCAAAAAGTAGTATTAATTTAGATATATTATTAAACATATTATAATCTTTTCATGGTTTAATCCTCACAAAAATAAACATTTTATTTGTTTTTCCCTTTTACAAAGAAGAAAAATATGAAATAACAAGACAAATAAAACGTTAAAATGCTACTAATATTTATGTGTTTTATTACCTTTTTATAAAGTTATTAATTGAAAAAAATAAATCTTCTGTTATAAATCAATCTAGTGTTTTGATTAAATTTGCATATTGACCACGTAAGATTTTATTAAAACTATTACAATAATTAACATCATTAAAACGATAATAAAACATCAAGATTATAATCTATAAAATGCGAACATTTATTATTCTTATTTTTTTCATGTTTTTGAATTTGTGTTTAAATGCACAACAAAATTCTGTTTTAAGTTCAGGAAATTGGTACAAAATAGGAGTTGCTGAAGATGGTATTTATCGTTTATCCTATGATGACTTTCAAAATCTTGGTGTTAACACCTCAAACCTTGATGTTAATTCAATTAAGTTATATGGTAATGGAGGAGGTATGTTGCCGCTTTTAAACTCTATTGATAGAATCATTGATTTACGTGAAAATACAATAGAAGTTGTGGATTTAAATGGCAATGGTATTTTTAATAGTAATGATTATGTTTTATTTTTTGCAGAATCCGCTCATCAATGGGTTTTTGATAGTTCTTCAAACGTTTTTAATTATAATGAACATTTATATTCTGAATTAAACTATTATTTTCTGACTATCGATATTTCTTCAAATGGAAAAAGAATAATGCAAAAACCAATATTCACTAATTATGACAAAACAATAACGAGCTTTGATGATTTTAAAGTTCATGAGGTCAATTCAGAAAATCTTATTCAATCTGGTCGAGAATGGTACGGAGAACGTTTTGGAATAATTGATAAATATTCTTTTGACTTTAACTTTCCTAATTTAAACACATCATCTCCAGTTTTTATCAAAACATCAGTGGCGGCAAGATCTTTAAATTCTTCTTACTTCACATTAAGCGTAAACAATAATTTTTTATCTAATATTAACGTTGGTAATATTGTTTATGATTATGCAACAGAATACGCCAAAGCTAGTCTGAGCTCTAATCAATTTACATCTAATTCTGATCAAATAGATGTTGATATTGAGTACAATTATTCAGAAAATAATGCAATAGGATGGCTAAACTATATTCAATTAAATTCTCGAAGAGATTTAAAAATACATAATGGTTTGTTACATTTTCGTGATACAGAAAGTATGACAAACAATGAGTTAGGAAAATTTGTGTTGACTAATGCTAATTCTCAAACTAAAGTGTGGGATGTTTCTGATGTGACAAATGTAACAAGCTTATTTTGTAGTTTAAATAATTCTAATTTAACATTTATTGATTCTATTTCAAGCCTTAAAACTTATTATGCTTTTGATCAGAATTATAAAAATGCAGAATTAATTGGTAAAATTGAAAATCAAAATTTACACTCAATTGATGCAAGTGTTGAATATGTAATAGTATCTCATCCCAGCTTTTTGACTGCTGCAAATGATCTTGCAGAAATTCATCAAATACATGACAATTTAAATTCAGTTGTTGTTACACCAGATCAAATTTATAATGAGTTTTCATCTGGAAAACAAGATGTTTCAGCAATTAGAGATTTTTTTAGAATGTTATATAAATTACCTAATTCAAATTTTAAGTATGTACTTTTGTTAGGAGATGGCTCGTATGACAATAAGAATAGAATAAATAATAACACCAATTTCATTCCAACTTATCAATCTATAAATTCTTTACATCCAACTCTTTCATATGTTACAGATGATTTTTTTGTGTTATTAGATGAAACTGATGGAGATTTTATAAATGACATTGTAGATATTGGTATTGGAAGGCTTCCAGTAAAAAGTCTTGCTGAGGCTAGTAGTATGGTTGATAAAGTTGAACTGTATTATAGCGTAGATGCACTGGGAGACTGGAGAAATTCGGTAACTTTCGTTGCTGATGATGGTGATGTGAAAGATGGTAATCAGTTTATGAACCAAGCAGATAATCTTGCCACTTATATTGATACAAATCACCAAAATATCAATTTAAATAAAATATTTCTTGATAATTATTTACAGGAGTCTACACCAGGAGGTCCAAGAAGTCCAGATGCTCAAAGTGCAATAAATAGAAGTGTAGATAATGGTTCTTTTTTGGTTAACTATGTTGGTCATGGTGGGCCCCTAGGTTGGGCACAAGAAAGAATAGTAGAAATTGATCAAATAAATAACTGGAAAAATCAAAATAAATTACCACTTTTCATGACAGCTACTTGTAAATTTGCTGCTTTTGATGATCCAGAAAAAGTTTCTGCCGGTGAATATCTATTGTTAAATAATAATGGTGGTGCAATAGCATTACTTACAACAACAAGGTTAGTGTACTCTGTTCCTAATTATAACTTAAATAAAAACTTTATTAATGTCTTATACGAAAAACAAAATGGTAATTATCCAAGACTTGGTGATTTGTATAAGCAAACAAAAGTTTTAAGTGGTTCAGGATCAAATACTAGAAATTTTATACTTCTTGGAGATCCAGCACTATCTCTTGCCTATCCCAAGTATAATGTGTCAACGACATCGATATCAGATACAATAAAAGCACTACAAACTGTCACTGTTTCTGGAGAAATAACAGATGACAATGGTTTAGTTTTAGATGATTTTAATGGCGTTTTAACTCCTACAATTTTTGATAAAGAAATAATTTCTTACACTCTTGGACAAGAATCTTGTTCCCCAATGCCATATAAAAATCAAACAAGTATTTTATATAAAGGAGAGGTTAGTGTAAATGCAGGTGAATTTTCATTTTCATTTGTTGTTCCAAAAGATATTGATAATAATTTTGCTAATGGAAAGATTAGTTATTATGCACAAAACAGCTTTTATGAAGACGCATCAGGCTATGATGATTCTTTCGTTATTGGTGGAGTAGCTGAAAATATAGCATATGATTATGACAGTCCAGTTATCTCTCTATTTATTAATAACAGGAATTTTATTGATGGTGGAATAACAAACTCGAATCCATTACTTATTGTTGATGTTGAAGATATAAGTGGAATTAATACAGTCGGAAATGGAATAGGTCATGATATAACAGCTATTCTTGATAATAATTCAACTACTCCATTTATTTTAAATGAATATTATAAATCAGATTTAGATAATTTTAGAAAAGGTACAGTTGAATTTCCATTTAATAATTTAAGTAATGGTGAACATAGTGTAACTTTTAAAATATGGGATGTTTTTAATAATTCATCTGAAAAAACAATTAATTTTCTTGTTACCGATGATGGTATAGCTACAATTTCTGATTTTTTAAATTACCCAAATCCATTTAGTAATGGTACTGATTTTTATTTTCAAAATAATCAAGCTGGTCAAGTAATGGATATTAATATTCAAATATATACTGTTACGGGAAGGATTGTAAAAACCATTAATGAATCGTTTTATAATGATGGTTTTAGAGTTGGGCCAATAAGTTGGGATGGTAAAAGTAGTAATGGAGAAAATCTAAGTGCAGGACTCTACATTGCTAATTTAAATATCAATTTTGAAAATGGAAAGTTTGAGACTAAATCAATACGAATTGCAATAACTCCATAAAAATTGCGTTATCGCTTCTAATAAAAGAACTACATTTGCAAAGTAAATTATCAATTATGAATAAAATTATTTCATTAGTCTTAATTACAATTTTTTCATTTAATGTCTATTCTCAAGACGTTTCAGGAATTGATGAGATTGGTAGAAATAATTTAAATACTATTACAACAGCTGTGCCTTTTTTGTTAATATCTCCTGATTCAAGAGCTGGAGGTATGGGGGATGTTGGTGTTGCTACATCTGCAGATGCAAATTCTATGCATTGGAATCCAGCAAAATATTCATTTATTGA
>JBJKXM010000001.1:0-19962 GCA_045561575.1 Flavobacteriales bacterium | reverse complement strand
AGTTCTATTGTTGTTTCACTACCTCTTATGTTTGTTTCTGCAAAGTTTTTGTCTTCAAAACTAAATCTGCTATGCCTCAAAAACAAGAAGGCCCCATCATTAAGCTGAATATCTAGCCCAAAGCCAAAAATTAGGCCATATTGATTTCTAGCTTTTAAAGAAGGGGTGTATCTCTCTACGCCCAAATCATCACCAAGAGCACTGATAGGAAAGGGGTCATAAGTATCTAGCTCGGTTTTGTTGCTGGCAACCACTCTTTCGTAGGCATGCTTTAGCACAAGAGAAACTCTTGGGTTTAATGAGTAGCACACGTCAAACTGATGATTAAATTGACGAATAAAAGCATCTTCAGAAAATGTAGGAAACACGCTAAAAAAATCCTGAGCAGTGTTATAGTTTGTTAAAGAGAATAAATAAACGTCTTTGTTAAAAAGGCGCGTTTTATATTTTAGGTGAAGATCAGAAGAGCAATAAAACTTGTCAAACAAAGGCGCGCCAAGAGAATCAACAAGCAAACTATCCGTAACAGGAACGTTTTCGTATACTCCTCGATAATATGAATTTAGGTGGCCATAAGGACCGTAACCCGTGCTAAAATATGAGATGCGAGATAAAATAAGTCCGGTTGAAATATGGTTATATGACAAAACAGAATTAATTCTTTTTAGCTCTGAGTAAAAACCAAACCCACCTGAAATTGTAAAATCGCTAGCTTCAAATTCGGTATTAATACTAAAGCCTTCCCTGTTATTTGCCAAATATCCTAAGTTGGAAACAGGGCCACCAAAACTTGTCATAATTGTTGGGTCTCCCCCTTCTTCTATAACTGTTGTTTGAACAAGGTCAGAAACAGAGGTGTTTGTAAATGAAGAGTTTACATTTACAGCCTCAGGAGCAATTCTTGAGTATTGAACCTGAATAGGCACTATGGTATATTCTTTTGGGGAGGCCAGGTTTATAATAATAGCCTCGCCACTTGAGCGCTCAACATTAGAGGATTCATATGAGCCAACGCCTATTTCACCAAATAAATTAAGTTTTTTAATTCTGTGGTTAAACTCAAAAGTAGATATGTCGTAATTCCTGTTTGCATATGAAGAGGAATCTGTAGCTGTTTTTGAGCTAAAATAATTTAAGGAATAACTGTTTTGTTTTTGTGTTGTTTTGTTTAAGCGCAATCCAAAACAATAATCATCTTTTCCTGGTGAGACAATATTTGCAATATTGTTTTGAGTTTTGCCTAAAATTCCTTGAAAAGAGATACCGTCGGTAAACCACCAAGGAAAACTATTTCCGCTAAAAGTTATTCCTTGAAAAGCAACGTTTCCAAAGCGCAAATCTTGATCAATTGCTCCTTGTTCATAATATTTTTTATATCGATCTACGGCGTTTTTGTTTAAGGGATCATATGGCGCTCTTTCAAAAAGACTATAACGTAAATAACCCTCTTCTGCCCAGACGGTAAGTTTACTTTGTCTATACCATGAAATACCTCCGGCATGTACCTTAAATTTACCGAAATCAGATACTAGCGTTGAATAAAAGTTGGTTCCAAGGTTAAGAGATACAGAGCCGCTTTCTAAATCTCCATTAAAAGCACTGTTAAGCATGAGGTCTGTACCAAAGGTTATATTTTTTTTTGCCGTTCCACCAATTGAAAGCAACATCATTGGCTCCCTGTATCCTGTTCCAACCGAAATAGTTGTTTGTTGGGGAAACACACCGCTATAATAGCTCGGAATATCAAGAGGGTACATGGTTGGAAGATCTCTTACATAGCCCAAAAACCTAAAATAACCACCAAACTTAATATTAGAAACAGGGTCTTTTATTGAAAGAGTTGCGCTTTTAAATGCGTTTTTTGGCACATAAGAGGTGTCTTTAGTTTGAGCTGAAGAGGTTCCCCCAAGTATTAAAAAAGAAGAAATCAGACAAATAAATATTATGCGCACGCCTTTCATAGAACTATTTTATGCTAAAAGTATCTTCAAGAACATCCACATAGAAAGAGTGTTTGCCTGGTTCATTAATCCAAACGTTTTCAGCATTATAAAAACCAAGATCTTTTGGTGAAACGTTAAAAGAGACAGTTTTTGTTTCTCCTGGTCTTAGCACAATTTTATTATAGCGAATAAGCTTTCTTAACGGAGGAGAGATAGTGGCAAAATGGTCGCGAGTATAAAGCTGAACAACCTCTTTACCCTCTCTTTTTCCAACATTTTTAACATCAACAGTTACATTTATTTGTTCTGAAAGGTTATAGTTGTTTTTGTCAATAACTAAATTAGAATACTCAAAATCAGTGTAGCTTAGGCCAAAGCCGAAATTATATTGAGGGTTGAAAAAGTCATTAGCCCAAGTGTTGGCATTTATAACCTCCGATTGTTTATGATCGTAATGCATTATTACACCACTGTGTCTAGGATATGTGTATGGCAGTTTACCACTTGGATTTGTTTTGCCAAAAATAATATCTGCTAGAGCTCGCCCACCCTGATCGCCAGGAAGGTAACACTGAATAACAGCGTCAGCTAAAGGCTCAATTTCTGAAATTATTTTTGGCCTACCCTCAACAAGAACAAGAACAATCTTTATACCGGTTTTAGAAAGGGACTTAACAATCTCTTGTTGTTCTTTTGCCAAATCAAGCCTGTATATATCACCTGGTCTTTCTGTTGAAGGGAGTTCGCCAACACAAACAACAGCAAGATCGTATTTTGAAGCGTTTTTAACAGCAGTTTTTAGATCTGGAGAGTAAAAATCAGCCTCATCACCATCAACCATTTTCATAATAGATCCCTCGTACAAATCACAATTAGCTGAACTTTCTTTAACAGCCTCATAAATGGTTGGGTTATTGGAATTGTTGTACTGAGGATCCACGCCTTGCCAGGTGTGTGTCCATGCGCCATTAAGACAGTTTAAGCTGTTTGCTGTTGGCCCTATAACCATTACTCTAGATGATTTTTTTGCAGGCAAAACACCCTCTTTATTTTTAAGTAACGTTATAGATTCTGCTGCAGAAAGATATGCTTTTTCGATGTGCTCTTTTGAAGCAAAATTTGGGTAATCTTCTTTTAAGGTGTATGGATTTTCAAATAAATCTAATCGATACTTAACTCGCAATATTCTTCTAACCGCGTCGTCTAATCTTTGTTGAGTCACTCCTCCTTCGCCCACAAGCCCTGTCAGCTCTTCACAATACGTTTTGTATTCTGGATTGTTAGGCACCATGCTCATGTCAACACCAGCGTTGATTGCTGTTGCGATGGCGTCTTTTATTGTTGAATCTGTTTGCGCTACTTTATATAGATTGATAAAATCTTCCCAGTCTGAAACAGCGAAGCCAGAAAAACCCCACTCTTTTTTCAAAACATCTGTTAGTAAATGCTTGTTGGCATGCCCAGGTATTCCATTCACCTCTCCACTGTTAACCATTACAGTTAGCGCTCCATTTTTTATAGACTCTTTAAATGGAGGGAGGTGATGCTCTAGCATGGTTCTTTCTGGTATTAAAGCAGGAGTTCTGTCTCTTCCCGTTCTTGGAAAACCATAGCCAACGTAGTGTTTGAGACAGGCAGCAACATGATTTTTGTCAATAGAGGTTCCTCCCTGGTAACCGTCTACAATTTTTGATCCTAGGGTTTTTGCCAAATAAACATCTTCTCCTAAAGTTTCAAAAAACCTTGACCAAATAGGCTTCCTTCCCAAGTCCAGTACAGGCGAAAAGTTCCAAGGGACTCCTGAAGCCCTTGTTTCATATGCTGTAATTCTCCCCATTTCCCTGGCCAAAGAAGTGTCCCAACTTGCTGCTAAACCGATTTCTTGAGGAAAAAGAGTGCTTTTCTGAATATATGTAGCACCATGAATTGCATCTACACCATATATAATAGGAACGCCAGTGCTAGATTTTGCAGCCGCATCTTGTATTGTTTTAACAATCCCGTTCCATTTTTCAAGTGTAAAAGTATGGTTAGAGACATTTAAAATAGACCCTACTTTATACTTATTTATAGCCTCATCTAATTTTTCTAAATCAATTTGGTGGGGCTCAATAAGCTTGTTTGACTCGTCTTTTTGAAGAATAGCATCTAGTGTAATTTGACATGTCTGACCAACCTTTTCTTCAATAGACATTTTGTTTAATAAAGCAGTTATTTTTTTTTCGTCTTCTTCAATTAACGAAAAAGAATTGTTTCTTGGTTCTATTCCACATGCAGATAAAAACAATACAAGCGAAAGAAGGGGTAAAATTATATTGCGCATAAAAACTATTTTAAAATTTGAATTTTTTGAAAGTGTTGCTCTTTTTCAGAAGATAAAACACACTGATAAAAACCGGCCGGAAGATGTTTTAGATTAATAGAGTTTAGGTTTTTTATTTTAGGATTATTGTAAACCGTTTTTCCTATTACATCAACAACACTTAAGCTTGAAAAACTACTGTTGTTTAATTTAAAAAGCCCAAAACTTGGGTTGGGGTAGAGCACGTTTATTTTTTGTTGATTTTCAGAAACCCCAGAAATAATAATAGAGTTACACGTAGGCGTGCAAGCACCCCACTGTGGACAAATAACCCTGTTTTCATCAACTACAAGAGTTCGGTTTGTGTATTGCGGATTGCCGTTAGTACACGCCCAAGCAGGGTCTAACGATTCTGATATTGACCAGTTGTCTGCACTAAATTTGAGTTCATAATTCCCCTCTAGCATGGTAACTTGTCTTTCCCAGATGCCATCCCCATCAGGATCTTGCATTGACCAACAGTCTCCACACCAGTTGTTAAATGTCCCGTTAACTTCAGGAACACTAAATGAAGATGAAACATTGTTCATATCTACCCTAAAAGTAACTTGATATTCACAGCTTCCGTTGGCTATTGTTGCCAATGAATTATAATTTAGGGCCTGAGGGTCCTTGCAACCTGCAACACCATTGCTCTCATAAACCTTTATATAATCAACTTCAATTTGAGAAGGAAAAACAGTTAAAGAGTTTGGGCCACTTTGAGTTATGGCTAAATTTAGAATTAAGTACCACTCGTTTGAATTAAAAGGCCAAGAGTGTTGTCCAGGAATTGTGCCGTAGTTTGCAGGAGAAACTTGATAAACCTTAACCCCATCTACAAACCAAGCGATGTAGTCCTCATCCCACTCAATTCCGTATAGATGAAAATCCGATGCATAATTTCCTGTTTGACTTTGATGCTGAAAAGATTGATAAAAAGACTGTCCTGGACATGTGCCGATGTGAGCAGCTCCAGTGGTTTGGTTTGTTGGCCAGTCATTACCCCACTGCTCCATTATGTCGATTTCCCCATCACATGGCCATGAACCGCCTGAGGGCAGCATCCAAAAAGCAGGCCAAAAACCCTCGCCGTTTACAGTTTTAATTCTAGCCTCAATTTTTCCATATCTTACCATAAACTTATTGTCGGTTTTTATTCTTGAAGAGCTGTAATACATGGTGTTTCCCCAGCTATCGGTTAACCCATTAGGCTCTTCTTTGGCAATAATTTTAAGTGTTCCCCCGCTTACTTCTGCATTGCCAGATTGATAAAACTGAAGCTCACCATTTCCCCAGCCCCAAAGTCCATTCTGGCTGCCGGTTCCAAGCTCATGAGTCCATACAGACTGGTCTAACGAATTTCCAGAAAAATCTTCTTCCCAGATTAGTGTCCATGCCTGTCCAAAAGAAGATGTTGCAATTAACGAGGCAAGAAGAAAAAAGGCAAGTTTTTTCATTTTATTTTTGGATTGTTAGTTTGTTTGTTAAAATGCCTGTTTCTGTGTATACATTTATAAAGTACAGACCGTTTTTAACAATATTTATCTCGTGTTCGTTAGTGTTTGTTTTTATTTCCTCAGTAGAGATTAGTTCACCAAGGACATTATAAACATCACAACGCATAATATCATTGGCAGATTTGATTTTAACGACTCCAGTTGATGGGTTTGGATACAGCATCAAATTATTCAAAAGACCATCTTCAACAGAAGAAGTTCCTTGACATTCAACACAATCATTCCAACAAACAACATCTAATACGGTTTCTGAGTTAATAACTTCAAGGCGGTTAACATAACCCCATCCGTTTGGGGCGCCTGGGTCAAAAGCTACGGCGACACAAGAAAGCGACGAGTCTAGACCTTCTTGTAAGTTCCAATTATCAGCAGAATATTTAAACTGTATAGAGTCTCCAGCTCCAATAAGAGCTGTAAATTCCCAAACATCATCGCCATCCGAATCATCCATTGCCCAACAGCTGCCACACCAACCGTTAAAAGTTCCGTTAATCTCAGGCGTTGTAAATGGAGGGCCAACGTATTCAGACATGTCTAATCTAAAGGTGACATTATATGAGGAAGGGCCAGAGTCACAATCGCCACAAAGTTCCCAACACACTGGAGACAAAACAGTATCTCTGTCTACTGTAATAGTTCTGTTTGTAAATCCAAAGTTTGAAACAGTGCAACTATCTCCAGCGAATAGATTTTCTTCAGCCGCAAAATTATCAACAGAATATTTGTATTCATATGTTCCAGGGTCAATTAAAATAGTTGTTTCCCAAATAGAATCACCATCAAGATCCTCTAAAGGATTACAACTTCCGCACCAACCATTAAACATTCCATTAACTTCAGGTGTTGTATATGTTATGCTTGTAACCCCTCTTAAGTCTAATTGGAAAGTCACAGAATAGCCGTATACACAACTACTGTCTTCACACGTAGCAAGAGGGTCATAGTTTGTTGCTAGCGAGTCAGTACATCCATAAGCAGTTAGACAACTTCCATCATCACATGTTGCAAGTAGATCAAAGTTACACGCCAATGTATCAGTACACCCATAAATAGTTAGACAGCTTCCATCATCGCATGTTGCAAGCGGATCAAAATTACAAGCTAGAGTGTCGGTACACCCATAAATAGCTAGACAGCTTCCGTCATCACACGTAGCAAGTGGATCAAAATTACAAGCTAGAGTATCGGTACAGCCGTAGGCAGTTAAACAGCTTCCATCATCACATGTTGCAAGCGGATCAAAATTACAGGCTAAAGAATCCATGCAACCGTAATTGCAGTAAACACACGAGCTGTCATCTATTGTTGCTAGTGGGTTATAGTTTAGAGCGGTTGAGTCTGTACATCCATAAGTTACTTGAGGGAAGATACATGAGTCTGGGCAAGTAGCTAAAGAATCATAATTTAATGCCGCCGGATTCATACACCCATAAGTAGTTAAGCAGCCTCCGTCATCACATGTTGCAAGCGGATCAAAATTACAAGCAAGTGTATCTGTACAGCCATAAGTAGTTAGGCAACTTCCATCATCACATGTTGCAAGTGGATCAAAATTACAGGCTAAAGAATCCATACAGCCGTATGTACAATAGGTACACGAGCCATCATCAGTATTTGCAAGAGGGTTATAGTTTAGAGCGGTAGAATCAGTACAGCCCAAAACACAAGCATCACACGAGCCATAACTATCAGAAGTAGACAAGCCAGCCACTACAGTTACTTGTCTGTTTGCGTAAGTTGCATAATCTGTTATTGGCGCACATGTTCCGCCATTTATCATATCATCAACTAAGTCTTCTTGGTGATGCCAATTGTCTAAAGCATACTTGTACTCAAAAGCGCCAAGAGGTAAGTCAAGAGTTACAGAATGAATACCATCACCATCCGGATCAGATAATATTACACAACCACCACACCAGCCAAATGCAGGGCTTTCTAAATTTACCTCTGTAAAAGTGGTTGTGTCGCAATTCATATCTACGTTAAAAGTTACACTATACACACAAGAGCCGTCATCAATTGTTGCAGTTGGGTCGTAATTTGAGGCCAGAGAATCTGTACAGCCAGGAGTACCACTTACACCACAAAGGTTCCATGGCGCTGAAAATGTGGTGTCACTATTAACAACAGCAACTCTATTAACATACCCCCATCCATTTGGAGCCCCAGGGTCATAATTTATAGTTACGCAAGAAAGAGACGAGTCTAAATCTTCTTGAATATTCCAATTGTCAGCCGAGTATTTCCACTCTAAAGAGTCCCCAGGAGCAAAAGTCATTTGCAATTGCCAAATACTATCTCCGTCAGCATCGGCCATTGGCCAGCAGTTACCACACCACCCATTAAACGCCCCGTTAACCTCTGGCGTTGTGTAGCTTTGTGTAACTCCTCTCATATCAACCTCAAAAGTCACATCATAAGCAGAGGGTCCAGAACCACAACTACTACATGACTCCCAACAAACAACAGCTAACGTTGTATCTCCAGTAACATTTAGTGTTCTGTTTGTAAAACCAAAGTTAGACACAGTACACCAACTTCCAGGAAGCAGGCTTTCTTGTATTCCCCACCCATCAGCGGAATATTTGAATTCATAGGGTCCATTAGCAAGATCAATTGTCACCTCCCAAACATTATCTCCATCAGCATCAGTCATAGCAGCGCAGCTACCACACCATCCATTGAATGTTCCGTTAACCTCAGGAGTTGTAAATGTTGTTGGGTCGACATTGTTCATATCAACTTGAAAGGTAACGTTGTTTTGAGAAAAAGAGTTAAAGCAAAAGATACTGCAGAAAAGAAGGTATAAGAATTTATTTTTCATGTCCGGTATTTTAGTTTTTGTAAAGATACAAAATTTACTTAGTGTAAACTTTACATTAAGAAGTTAAACAAATAAATCTTATATGTTCACGTAAGGGTAAAAAAAAGACCCGAGGTTAATCGGGTCTTTTTTAAATTAAACTGGAGTTTAACTATTGAAGTACAATCTTTTTGTTTACAACACCTTCTTTTGTTGTAATTTCTAAGAAGTATACTCCTTTAGTGTATTTAGATAGGTTTATTGATTTTGTGTATTCACCAACAAACTGCTCTAAACCTTCAGTGTATATAACTTCTCCAATTAAGTTTAGCACCCTAACCTCTAGGTTTTGTATATCCTCTGATACAAAAGAAACATTAAAGACATCTTTTGATGGGTTTGGATATACTTCCAAGTTGTTAATTGCTGTTCCGCCATCTAATCTAATTGGCGCAACACCAGGCTGAGTCCAAACAATAGGGGCGGTCCATGTTGATCTGTATGAAGTAACAACAGGGTCACAGAATGTTCTACCTTGAGCCCTATACTCAGTACCACCATTTAAACCAAACTTCAACACAGAGAATTGTGGGTAGTTAACTCCAAACCCACCAGCTGTTTGCCATGATGAGCCAGGAGTGTTAACTCTTAACGCAATTCTTGCAAAAGTATATGGCCCCGTTTCATTCCAAGTAAACTTCGCTTTTCCGTGGTTAGAACTAAACGTTTGAACCGCAAGGTTAGTCATTGGAGGACAAGCCGGCAATGTAGTAAACTGTTCAGTGTATGAGTAATTTGACTCACCACCACCACAATAGAACGCTTTCATTTTAAACTCATATGTAGTAGAAGGGCTTAAGTTTCTCAATACTTTAGAAGTATTTGGAAGACCAACATTACATAGTCCAGAACCAACACCCGCAGCTTTAGTTGTCCAAACAGAATCACCAACAGGACGATATCTTACAAAGTATTTCCATACTCTACAGCTTCCACTATTTGCATCTGCCCAGTGAATAGTAGCCATTTCAGCATAAACATCACTTGAACTTAATCCAATTGGATATGGTGCTGGACAGTTGTAGCCATACAGGCAAGAACCGTCATCTACCATGGCTGAATCACTATAGTTAAATGCTAATGAGTCAGTACAGCCTAATATACATTCAGAACATGATCCGTAAGTGTCATCATTTGTGTTGATAACTGAAGTAATTTCTTTTAAAGAAACATTATCAATAGCAAGCACAGCAGTATCAAGACCAATAAATGCAAGATCACCATCACTATTTGACCCTACATGAATAATTTCTGTGAATACGCCAAGAGTGTCTCTTGGGGTTCCAAATTCATATCCTCCTAGAGAAACTTGTACAGAACCATTAGAAATACCAACTACCTCATAAGTGACTTCATATGTTGAATTTGCATTAATTAAACCAGCTTGTCTAGTGACGTAATTATAATACAAAGGATCACCTAAGCTATAAAGAACTCCTCCGGTAACTAGCCAACCGTTTCCAACAACCCATGGAACACTTCCATTTTCAAAATCACCGTTAACAACTAATTCAGGAGAATAAGTATATTCATTATTAACATTAAAAAGCCTATTAGCATAAGAAAAATAGTCTGTAATTGGCGCACAAGAAGCACCACCTACCATATCGTCAATAAGATTTTCTTGACCAGCAAAACCATCAACAGCATACTTATATTCAAAGTTTCCTGCAGGAAGATCAACAGTAACAGAGTGAACACCATCACCATCAGGATCAGTCATTGGCACACAACCACCACACCATCCAAAAGAAGGACTTTCTAAGTGAACATATCCAAACGATCCAGCAGACTCACAATTCATATCAACATTAAACGTAGTTGAATATAAACACGAACCATCATCGTTAGTTGCTCCAGCATAATAGTTTGTTGCACCAGCATCTGTACACCCATAAACAACTAAACAAGGATCACAAGAACCGTACGTATCACTTGTTGACGTTCCCGGTGTAACTGAGATTAATCTATTTGCATACGAAAAGTAGTCAGTTATTGGAGCACAAGAAGCGCCATTTTGCATATCATCAACTAGGTTTTCTTGCCCTGTCCAACCATCAACAGCATACTTATACTCAAAGTTTCCTAAAGCTAAGTCTAAAGTAACAGACCAAACACCATCTCCATCAGGATCAGTTAATGGTACACAACCACCACACCACCCAAATAATGGGCTCTCTAAGTTAACTGAAGTAAATGAACCAACAGCCTCGCAATTCATATCAACATTAAATGTTGTTGCATATAAACATGAACCATCATCAACCTGAGCATTTGCATCAAAATTAGAAGCTAATGCGTCAGTACAACCTTGAACACATGGAGCACATTGTCCATAAGTATCAGAAGTTGTTGAAGGCGATGCCGCCATTCTATAAGCATATGATAAGTTGTCTGTGTAAGGCGCACATGAATTTGTTCCATTCAACATTTCGTTAAATAGACCGCTAAATTCAGAGTCAGCCCAAGTGTCAACAACATACATGTAAACAAAATCATTTGTTACACTATATGTTCCCTCCCAAACATTATCTCCGTCAGCATCAGTTAATAAGTATGTATTTCCCGACCAGTTATCAGCAGGACCTGTTGCAGCAAGAGTTGTAAATGTTCCTGCGTAGCAGTTCATATCTACAACAAAAGTTACATCATACTCACATGTTCCGTTATCAACCTGAGCTAAAGAATCGTAATTGTTAGCAGCAGGATCCATACAACCTCTAACACATGGATCACAAGAACCATAAGTGTCATCAGCAGTAGTAGACACTGTTCCAACAATTATCTCTCTATTTGCATATGAGAAGAAGTCAGTATATGGAGCACAAGTTGCACCATTTAACATGTCATCTACAAGGTTTTCTTGTGATGAGTTGTTGTCAATAGCATATAGGTAAATGTAGTTTCCAGGAGTTAAATCTAAAGTTACACTCCATATATCATCACCATCAGGGTCAGATAAAGTAATACATCCTCCGTAGCATGATAAGTCAGGACTTTCTACAGATACTGAAGTAAATGAACCAGGAGCTACACATCCCATATCAACATTAAATGTTGTAGCATATAAACACGAACCATCATCATTAGTTGCAGTTGGGTCGTAGTTAGATGCGTTAGGATCCATACAAGCAAATACAGGAAGCTCTTCAAATCTTACCATATCTAGAGCAAAATCACTAGTAAAGCTTGAACCAACAATACCAGTAAATTTAACAGCAACTGTTCCTGAATAAGCACCTAAATCAACACCTGTTTCAAACCATTGGTCTCCTTGGTCTCCAGATAGAGCCCAGACAGAATCCCAGCTTAAACCACCATCATCGGAAACCTCAACCATTAGCGTTCCCATTGCGGAACCATACATATGGTATGCAAACACAAGTGATGGGTTGTTCCATGCAGACAAGTCAACACAAGGAGTGTAAACACTTGCTGTTTGACCTAAAGTTGCAGGGCTTGATGTTTCAACGTAAGCATAGTTTAATCCGTCAAATGCAGCAGAAGGACCCGTTCCAAAAGAAGGTGTTCCTCCTGACCAAGGCGTCCAGTCTAAATCATCATCTGTTGATTGAACCCAAACACTTGGAGAACCTAATGTTCCCTCAAAACTTTCAGTAGTATCGGCAGATATACAAGAAGCGTATGAACAAGAACCATCGTCTAAGTTGGCTGTTGCGTCATAGTTATCAGCTAAAGGCTCAGTACAACCGTAAACACAGCCCGTTCCTACATAGTTTCCTGAATAAGGAGCACCACCAGAAAGAACTGTTGTTCCTGAAGCGTCAGCTAAAGTCCAACTTACTTCTGATTGGAATGACCCGCCGTCTACAACAACTTCATAACAATTTCCAGCTAATACACACACAGATATTGTGTCGGTAGAACCAGACGTTAATGTAGTGTCATAGTAAATGTTTCCAGATAAATCAACTAATTGCCATCTGTTTCCATTCCATCCATCTCCCCATGAATCATTCATGATTAGTGTCATAATATCACATGATGTACAGCTTCCGTCATCAACAGTTGCAGCCGCATCATAATTTATTGCAGTTGGATCAGTACATCCATACACGCAAGTTCCAAATGTTCCGTTATATGGAGCGCCTCCTGAAAGCAAGATAGTTCCTGTTGCATCTACAATTTCCCAGGAAACTTCTGATTGCCAAGCACCGTCACCACAGAATACAGTATAACAAGATGAAAGAATATCTAAGCAGAAAGAATCTGTTGCAAAAGCACCGTCAAGAGAACTTAATGTCGTTGTAAACACTAAAGCTCCTGAAGTATCAATTAGGTCTAAGTGGTTTCCGTTCCAACCATCACCCCAAGAATCGTACATATTAACTGTAAACCAGTCTCCGTAAGTACATGAGCCATCATCAATGTTTGCTGTTGGGTCATATAGACATGCTGTTGGGTCAGTACATCCATATATAACAGGAGTACAGAAAGATCCAGTGAAAGGAGCCCCTCCAGTAAGAACTGTAGCGCCACCTGCATCATCAACAATATCCCAAGAAACCTCACCTTGCCAAGAACCACCATCACAAGAAACAGTGAAGCAATCGTCTGGTAAACAGAGATATGCCGTATCTGCAGATCCAGTAGCTATAGTGTAACTTCCATAGCTATAACCGTTTGATCCAGTTATAGTTAAAGTGTTTCCATTCCAACCATCACCAAATGAATCGTTCATATATAGTGTTAGGTTAGTACAGCCTGAGTATGTACATGAGCCATCATCTAAATAAGCTAGAGGGTCATAGTTATCAGCCAGCGTGTTAGTACAACCACTTATATATGTACAAGAACCATCATCTAGGTTAGCATTAGGATCATAGTTTGTAGCATTAGGATCAGTACATCCTGCTAATGGAGCTTCTTGAAGTCTTAAATAATCAATAGCCATATCAGAAGTGAAAGAAGTACCAGTAATCCCTTGAATTCTTAACGAAAGTTGAGATGTGTAGGTGCTTAAATCAATAATAGCTTCGTTCCATTGATTTCCTTGGTCTCCAGATAATGTCCAAACATTTGTCCATGTTAATCCTCCATCATCAGAAACATCAACATTAAGCGTTCCCATAGCAGATCCATACATGTGGTATGCGAAAATAAACGTCGCGCTAGAGAATGTTGTTGGGTCAAAACAATCTAGAGTTAGATTTGCAGTATTACCATAGTTTCCGCTTGATTCAGTGAATAGGTAAGAAACACCATCAAATGCTGAAGTTGGCCCAGTACTACTAGATGGAGTAGAGCCAGTATTTCCGCTCCAATCAAAATTATCAGTAGCATCTTGTTCCCAAGCATTTAGACCGCTTTCAAAACTTTCAGTAGTGTCAGTGTCAATACACCCATATAAACAGCTTCCGTCATTAACTACAGCAAGCGGATCATAATTGTTTGCTATAGGATCATTACATCCAGTAGCGCAACCATTGTTATAACTACCAGAGTAAGGAGCTCCTCCAGTTAAGATGCTTGAACCTGAAACGTGTAAATCCCAACTAACTTCAGTTTGCCAAGAACCTCCATCACAAACAATGTCAAAACACATATCTCCTGAAGAGAATATTGCTGTGTCTGACACACCAGAAGCAACAGTAAATGGCCCATAAACAGTTCCTGAATTTAATCCAGTTGCAGTCCATGTGTTTCCATTCCAACCATCACCAAATGAATCAAACATATATAATGTATAGTTCATTGCACAGCTACCATCATTAGCTTGCGCCGAAGCATCATAATTATCGTAAGAAGGATCAGTACAACCTAGAGTAACGTTTTCAAACTTAACATCATCTAAAAGAAGGTCATTATAGTAATCACAAGTTTGACCACTACTTTCACCTCTAAATCTAATTTCCATGAAACCTGTTGTTGCATTTGCCATTCCTGCAAGAGAGAAGTAGTACGTGTTCCATCCAGTTGCATTTAATTGTAATGAAGAAATGTTTACCCAATTAGTTCCATCATAAGCTTCAATGTGAAGGATATTGTTATCACAAGTATATGTTCCTAAATCACTAAAGTAATCAATAGCAAGACCAGGAGTTGTTAATGCAGAAACATCAACATCTTCAACCTCTAGAACAGGGTCTATATCACCTCCTGAAAAATCGATCCATGCAAACTCACCTTGATTTCTGTTATTTCCAGAAGAAGTACTTGCATTATAACCAGGGTTTCCAGTAAATCTCCAGCCATCACCAGCAACTGCACTTATTGCCCATTGGTTTGGAGTACAAACTCCAACAGGAAGTAATCCAGTACTAAATGTTTCGTGATAAGGAGTTGTAGCGGCACAAGGTCCGTATGAACAACTTCCGTCGTCAATATCAGCAGTTGCATCATAGTTTGAAGCATTTGCATCAGTACAACCATATGTACAAGTTCCAGTTGTTCCAGTGTATGGAGCACCACCAGCTAACACAGAAGTTCCAGAACCATCTTGTAGGTCCCAAGAAACTTCTCCAGGGAAAGAACCGCCATCACATACAACAAGATGACATAATGTTTCTAAATCTGAAGAAGTGAATGTTGCTGATCCAGATGAACCTGTTAATATAGTGTAAGGACCATAAACAGTTCCTGTAGATGTGTTTGTTGCACTCCACTCATTTCCATTCCACCCATCTCCCCAAGAATCAGTCATCAGAAGAGTATAAGTGTTTGTGCAGCTTCCATCATCAAGATCTGCGGTAGGATCATAATTATCAAAATTAGGATCAGTACAACCATAAGTACAAGTTCCGAAAGTTCCTGAATAAGGAGCGCCACCATTTAATATTGTTGCTCCTGAACCATCTAGAAGGTCCCAAGAAACTTCACTCTGGAAAGAACCAAAATCACAAACTACAGTAAAGCATAAATCTGCAGAAGAGAAGGTTTCTGATCCAGTAGAACCGCTAGAAATTGTATAAGGACCATAGACAGTACCACTTGCTGTTGCTGTTGCAGTCCAAGTGTTTCCATTCCACCCATCTCCCCAAGAGTCAAACATATTTAAAGTGTATGAGTTTGCACAACTTCCGTCATCAACTGTAGCGCTGGCATCATAATTATCATAATTAGGATCTGTACAACCAGGAACAGGAACAGCAACACATCCTGAAGCTACTCCATTTAAGCTTAAAGCATCAAACTCTACATCTCCAGCTGAGAATTGGAATTTAACAGTTCTGTTAAAAGTAACAGCAGCTACAGTGACGCTGTTTGAACCAAGCGTCATTGCTGTTGAAGGCCCGAAGAACCAGTTTCCATTTGCTGTTGTTTTAGCAACTCTAAAGTTCGCCCCTCCTGAAGGTAAGTTTGTTACATTCATAGTAAAGGTTTGGGCTCCTTGACTAATTGCTCCAGCGCTAATATTTACAGCCTCAAGGATATAAGGCCAAGCAGTAGGTCCTGCCGTAAATTCGTCACAATCACTTATTAATGATGTAAGTGGCGGCGGTGGAGGAGTAAGGCAATTTGTAGAAACTCCGTTCACAGTTAAAGCATCAAATTCAACATCTCCAGTTGAGAATTGGAATTTAACTGTTCTATTAAAAGTAACAGCAGCTACAGTAATACTGTTTGAACCGAGTGTCATTGTTTGTGCAGGCCCGAAGAACCAGTTTCCATTTGCTGTTGTTTTTGCAACTCTAAATGTTGCCCCACCTGAAGGCAAGTTTGTTACATTCATAGTAAAGGTTTGAGCACCTTGACTAATTGCTCCAGCACTAACATTTACAGCTTCAAGCACATAAGGCCAAGCAGTAGGTCCTGCCGTAAATTCATCGCAATCACTTATTAATGATGTAGGCCCAGGACAAGGAGTTACATGAGAACCTACGTAAGTCCAAGTATTTTGAGGATATACTGTCCACTCAGAATTTAATGAGTCTGTTCCAGCAGAACTTGTCCAGCTAGTATTTCCAGCTGTTACATCACACTTTCTTACTAAAGTGTGGTCTTTAGTTGCCTCAGTAATTCCAGCAACATCCCAACCAGCACCCGGATCTCCGTCCCAGTTACCTAACCAGTCCATAATTGTATAGCTAGTTTCAATACCATAAACTAAAGCAAAACCATCATCTCCATTACTTAAATAATTGAAAGTCTCGTCAGCTTCAGCTAAAATTGACGCATCTGCTGAGCCGTGAGCTACTACATAAACATCATTTGGTAAAATTTGAGCACCCGCAGCAAAAGTGTTCCAGTATTCATGAACGCCAGGAGTTGAAGGGGCGTTAGAAACGTTTGGATAAGCATAGTGAGATAAGTCAACTGTATTTGCTGTTGGGTTATAAATTTCAAAGTACTTGTTATTACTTGACCCTTCAGCATATTCTGAGAAGAATAAATCAACCATAGGTACAAAACACGATCCGTCATCAGTTGTCGCTAATGGGTCATAATTTAGTGAGGTAGGGTCTGTACAACCAAGCACACAAGGATCACAAGAACCATAAGTGTCAGCTGTTGTTAAACCAGCAACGACAGTAACCTGCCTATTTGCATAAGTTGCGTAATCAGTAACTGGAGCACAAGTCCCTCCAGCAATCATATCATCAACTAAGTCTTCTTGACCAGCCCAACTGTCAACAGCGTACTTATATTCAAAAGTTCCAAGAGGTAAGTCAAGAGTAACTGACCAAACCCCGTCTCCATCAGCATCAGTTAATGCAATACATCCTCCACACCATCCGTAAACAGGACTTTCTAAGTTTGGAGTTGTAAATGAACCTGCAGGCTCACAATTCATGTCAACATTAAATGTTACAGCATAAACACATGAACCATCATCAACAGTTGCTGAGTTGTCGTAGTTTGAAGCTAATGGATCAGTACAACCAGGAGTTCCAGAAGTAGAACCTCCAAATAATACTTCATCTAAATAGAACAGATCACCAGCCCCACCATTTCCAAAGTCATAAAAAATACTAAGCTTGTCATAGGTATATGAAAAATCAATCTGTGCAGTACCAGATACGTGGTTTGCAAAGTCAAAAACAATTATTTCCCAATCATTTGCTATAGTAGATGTGACTTGAGTTTCAACAGATTTTGTTGGGTCACTAGCATCTTCAGCTTTTAATCTTATAGCTGTTCCAACTGCTGGGGAATATACGTGAGCTGTCATTGTAGTTGCTCCACTAACAAAAGGAATCGCAGTTGCAAAACCAGAACCAGTCCCAAGAGTTGTACCAGCCCATGTTTGAGCTCCAGAAGTTTTTTCGCTTTGTAAAATATTTCCTCTTAGCCCAGCAGGATCAACAATAACTGTTGAGGCATTCCCGCCAAAATCAGTAACTGTATAATCTGTTAGAGGATCATCCCAAGAAATTGGAAGGTCAATTTGATTTAACGGGCACATTGGATAAATACAAGACGCATCCCACATCGTGGTAGATCCGTCAGTACAGTTTGGAGTAGCAACCGTCCAGTTTCCACCATCAAACGTTACCGAACCAGCAGCATCTTTATATGCCCAAGCATCTAAATATTCCCAAACCTCTCCAGTCCCATCAACATTAATATCACCATAAGTCTCTATTACATTTCCGTTGTAGAATAATTCAATAGCATCATCTCCATTTTGAGAGATTGAGCTAGTTGCTAAAAGCACATGATCAAACTCAGTGTAGCAAGTGGTTAAATAGTCACTCATAGCTGTAAGCGATCTTGCAACTAAAATGTCATCACCAGCTAAAACAGAAATAGCATCAAAAGTATATTCTTGACCATCAGTTCCGCCTCCGTTATTAGCAACACCAATTCCGTAGACACTAAGATCCGCTATGTCTGCTGTTGCCCTAACATGAATGGCTTTACCTTGAGCACCAGAAACTCCATAGCCGTTGTCCGGAATTGTAAAATCGGTAACACCTTGAAGGATTAAATCGTTTGGACATTCGTCGCACGATTCCCAACAAACGGTTCCAAGATCTACATTTGATCCCGCAACAACCAGCGTTCTGTTGGTGTTAGGTCCGGTTGTTATGACACAAGGGTCACCCGGAGTTAAGTTTTCTTGTATTGTCCATACATCTGCAGAGTATTTGAACTCATAGGTTCCGTCAGCAAGAGGAATAGTAATATCCCAAATGTTGTCACCATCTGCATCAGACATGGCATTACAGTTACCACACCATCCGTTAAAAGTTCCGTTAACTTCTGGAGTTGTAAAAGTTGTTGGATCAACATTTTTCATGTCAACCCTAAAGGTTACATCATATGTTTGAGCGCTCACAAAAGTGAATGCAAAAGACATTAAAAGTGTAACTAAAAGATTAGTAAAATTTTTCATAATAACTTGTTTTTGTTTTTGAATCTCTAAATTTAAAAAAAAAGATACTTTGTGAACAAAATACACTTAGTAAATTTACTAGAGAAGAATTAATTTTTTTTTAAGAATTATGTTGCAATGCTTTTTTTTTCGGTCTTTTTGGTGTATAAAAATATTGCTAAAATCTAAAAAAAAGATAAGCAAAAAGGGGTTGCCAAGAACCCCTTTGCCGCACTCGTTAAAGCACCTAAACTAAAACACAATTGTTGCTTGGCCAACAAACCTTAACCATTTTTTTTGGTTTTAAGAAATTACAACAACAAAGTTAGTGTAAAAAACACACTTACCAAGCTTTTTTGAATAATTTTTTAAATTTTTTTCTTGCCTAAGCTTTTTTCATTCTTATTTTATGAAAAAGCTATTGTGGCTGAGTATATTTACTAAAAAGAAAATTTGTTTTAAAAAGAAGAATGAATAGCTGTGAAATTTTAAAATCTATTCTTAGATTTGTAATAGTTATTAAATTTTAACAAAGAAATTAGGTCAATTTATCATCTTGATACACTTTCTTTTTTCAATTGCTTGTTAAAACAACATTTATATTTAACTAACCAAAATATGTTTTATGAATACAATTTCGGCAAATAATTTTTCCTTTTCGGAAATATCAAAAAAACTCAAATCATTATTAATATTGGCTGTTTTTACAGCTAGTTCTTTTAATGTGTTTACTCAAACCACTTCATTAATAAGTACGTGTAGTGATTTTGTTGCAGGCCCTACTTCTTGGCCCTATGTTTTGGTAGCCACCACACTTGCTGACGGAGCAATTAGTCAAGGCGCTCAAACCTTTACTATGAATGTAACGGATACAGCAAGTGGCTCAAGTTTTAGGGTAGCTAAAACCACAGCCAATGGAAATTGGTTCTTTGGTCCTGCTATAGCGATGACCCTTGGCACAAACACGATTACAGTTCCTGCAGTTACTTTTGACAGGTCGGTAAAGTTCCAGTTTT